>JBLNAU010000402.1:0-14439 GCA_050259515.1 Syntrophothermus sp. | reverse complement strand
GAAGAGCCGCAGTTCAAGGAGCTTTTACCTGACCATTGGGTCGCTTGCTGGGTGGCTGAGAAGAATGTATAACTGAGCCGCAAAGCCCATTCAGACATCTCATGGCCAAACCCTGTATCCTTATCGTTGACGATCAGCGCGACATTGTCCGCCTGCTCCATTCCTCCCTGCAGACGCTCGGTCACGAGCTTGAGCTGATCGACGCGCCCTCCGGCGAGGAGGCGCTGCTGGTTGCCTCCCGGAACAAGGTAAATCTTTTGGTTGCAGATTATCTGCTGCCTGGCATCTCAGGTGTGGAATTGATGCGCAAGATCAAGGTCCGCAATCCCGAATTAAAAACCATCTTTATCTCAGGCTATAACGAGCGCAAGGCCCGGGAGGAAATGCTCCAGGCAGGCGGGGTCGCCATTTTTGACAAGCCCATCCCGATGGCTGATTTTTTGGACGCCGTGGAGCGCAGCCTGGGTTTGGTGCGGACGATTTTTCCCCCCGAATCAACCGTGGAAACAGAGGAGCATCGCCAGACGCTTTCGGAGCTGCTGGCGGGATTTCGGCAGAAGATCAAGGCAGACGCAGTCTTCCTGACCAGCGACCGCGGGCGCGTCCTGGCGCGGGCGGGAGACCTGTACGATAGCAGCATGGAAGTTTCCCTGCTTTCCTCGCTCATGGCCATTTACAGCGCCGGCCTCAAGGTATCGCGCTTCATTCATCAGGATCACCCGGATAATTTTCATGTCTTCCGCGGCGGCGATCATGACTTAATTCTGATCCCGGTGGATGTCTCGCACGCCTTGTTGCTGGCAGGGAAGGAGCTTGCCAGCGCCAGCCGGATGATGCAAACCGTTGAAGGAATGCTTTTCGTGCGCGGCGATGTGGAGAATATCCTGCAATCGCTCGGTGTGATGCCCACCCATCCGGGGATGGAAGCGGAACTACCTGCACCGGAAGAGGCCGCCCTGACTGAGACACATGAAGTTGAACCTGAAGTGGATCTCGATGCGCTGTTTGCCAATGCCAGCAGGAATACCAAGGTCAAGGACGTGGATGCCTTCTGGGATGAGGCGGTGGAAAAGTCCAAAAACATTCCCACCAATCCGGATGTCATCACCTTCGATCAGGCCCGCAAGCTGGGATTGGATCCGGGAAAGGCAGCCGCCATCAAGCCGACCGGCCCCTTGAAGGGGTTGACCGGCATCCTTAAAAAGAAGTGACAGGATCAATCCCCAGCCGCTGTTGTGATACAATTCGTCCGTTCTGGGGCGTGGTGCAAGGGCAGCACACCAGCCTTTGGAGCTGTGGATCTTGGTTCGAATCCAGGCGCCCCAGCCAGTAACCCGCTCACGCGGGGCTTATTTTCTACCGTCGCTGCATGACAGAATGTTTATGCAGCCCTTGTAAATAGGATTTTGCGACAGACAGCCCCGCCGCATGAATCCTATTTTTTATTTGAGGAATGTATCCATGAAAATCACAGCCGTCCTTCTTGCTGCCGGTCAGGGCACCCGGATGAAATCCGACCTGCCGAAGGTTCTGCACCCGTTATGCGGCAAGCCCATGTTGTGGCATGTCCTCGAAGCCTTGAATTCGGCCGCCACAGAGAAGCCCGTGGTGGTCATCGGTCATGGGGCGGAGGCCGTGCAAAAGTATCTGGGAGAGTCTGCCGATTGCGTTTTGCAGGAACCGCAGCTTGGCACCGGACACGCTGCCATGCAGGCCGAGCCATTGCTCAGAGGGAAGACCGATCTGGTGATCGTGACCTACGCCGACATGCCTTTACTGCGCGGCGAGACCTTTAAACAGCTTGTTGAAACCCAGCAGGTCAATCCCGGACCTCTGACCCTGCTGACCGTCATCGCAGACGATCCACGCGGCTTTGGCCGTATCGTCCGCAATCCCGATGGGACCGTGCAGGCGATCGTGGAGGAATATGTTGCCACACCCGCGCAGCAGCAGATCAAGGAATTGAATGTCGGCGCCTATTGTTTTAAAGCGGACTGGCTGTGGGATGCTCTGCATCGCATCGAGAAGAATCCAAAAAAGGGCGAATATTATCTGACGGATATTGTAGAGATCGCTGTGCGCGAGGGCCTGCCCGTGCAGGCTGTTGTTCATGATGATTTCATTGAGACCATCGGTATTAACACCCGGGTCCATTTGAGCGAGGCCGAAGCTGCCCTGCGGATGCGGATCAACCGTGAGCACATGCTGAACGGTGTGAGTATGACGAACCCGGGAGCAACCTATATCGATGTGGGCGTGAAGATCGGCCGGGATACGCTCATCATGCCCAACACCTATATCCAGGGGAAGACGGAGATCGGGGAGGGGAATGTGATCGGTCCCAATACGATCCTTCGCAATACGAAGATCGGAAACCGGTGCAAGGTTCTGGCCTCCGACCTGGAAGGCGCGGTGCTCGAGGATGATGTGGATATGGGCCCGTTTGCGCGACTGCGAAAGGGCGCCCACCTGATGAATCATGTCCATATGGGAAACTTCGGAGAAGTCAAAGACTCGACGCTTCATGATGGCGTCAAGATGGGCCACTTCTCCTATATCGGCAATGCAGACATCGGGTCGAATACCAATATCGGCGCCGGGACCATTACCTGTAATTTCGATGGCGAGAAAAAACATCCCACCGAGATCGGCGAGGATGCTTTTATCGGCTCAGACACCATGCTGGTCGCTCCGCTGAAGCTTGGAGACGGAGCGCGAACCGGGGCCGGTGCAGTGGTGACCAAAAACGTCCCCGATGATACGCTTGTGGTGGGCATGCCTGCCCGGGCGATCCGAAAAGTGGAAAGAAAAAAGAAGAAAGGATAATGTTATGTCAAGAGGCTCCACGCTGCGGAAAGGATGGGGTTCTGCGAGCAGAGCAGGCTTGAAATGACCTGGAATATCGAATGGTGCTTACTCAAAACGACAAGCAATCTCTTGTGGACCTGGCGAACGACGCGCGCAGGTATGCTCATGTCCCTTATTCCCATTATCCGGTTGGCTCGGCCCTGCGCACAAAATCAGGCCGGGTCTTTACCGGGGTGAATGTGGAAAATGCCGCCTATCCTCAAACCATGTGCGCAGAGCGGGTCGCCATCTTCAAGGCGGTATCGGAAGGGGAGAAGGAGTTTGAGATCATCACGGTGGTCACCGATAACGGCGGCTCTCCCTGCGGTGGCTGCCGGCAGGTGATGGCTGAATTTGGACTCGACACGATCGTCATCCTGGCCAACGGAAGCGGACAGATTGTCAAGGAAACAACGGTAAAAGAGCTGCTGCCCGAGGCGTTCACCCCTGAACATCTGGAAAAGCGATAGGAGCGTAGACAGGCAAACACGTACACAAGGATGCACCTGTTTACTTATTTCCCTGTATACTTATCTCCATGCCTGAAACAAAATTCCATTCATTTCGAGTCGAAGCGGTTGTGCTGCGCCATGCCGATTATGGTGAAGCAGACCGGCTGCTGACTCTTTATACCCGCCAGCTGGGGAAGACGCGTGCGCTTGCCAAGGGAGCGCGCAAGATCGCCTCGCGCAAGGCAGGCCACATCGAGCCTTTTACCCACGTCAAGCTGCAGCTTGCCAAGGGACGCGATATGCCCCTCGTCACCCAGGCCGATACGGTGGATGCCTACCAGCCGCTGCGCGAAGATCTGGTTCTGACCAGTCAGGCTGCCTATGTCCTTGAGCTGCTGGATCGTTTTACATATGAAGACGAGACGGAAAACTCGGCCCTTTTCCGCCTGTTGACAGAGACTCTTTCCCGCCTCGCCTCCCACACCGACCCGTGGCTGGTGATCCGATATTATGAGATCCGCCTGCTCGACCATCTGGGATTCCGCCCGCAGCTTTTTGAGTGTGCCAATTGCGGCCGTGAGATCAAACCCGAAGACCAGTTCTTCTCCTTTAGCGCAGGTGGGGTGATCTGTCCACGCTGTGGGCAGGGCCTGCGCAATATACACCTTATTTCCATCGAGGCCTTAAGATACCTGCGTCATTTCCAGCGCAGCAGCTATGCCGATGCAACCCGGGCCCGTCCCGACCCGGATGTACAGAGGGAAACAGAGACACTGATGCAGGGATTTTTTACATATCTGCTGGAACGGGAATTAAACACTCCTGGGTTTCTGAAAAAGATCAAATCACCGTAGAGGATGTAGCATTGCTACGTTTCTACGGCGATAACCGCCTTCCCCAATTCAAAACAAATAACCAGGCAACCAGGATCACGATCGGTTTCATCATCCGCCAGAGCAGGATCTGGAACCATTTCCATTTGAGGGGATAGATGACGTAGGTGATTAACCAGCGGGCGAGCAGTGCCTGTCCCAGCGCGCTTCTGAATACCCGGCCCTTATATCCGCCAAACGAAAAATCATTTTTTTGAAAAGCCCTGCCGATCTCCCGCGCCGCGAGCGCTCCGTATCCCAACGCGATGCTGATCCCCTCCCCAAAGAGCGGATCTGCCCCGGCAGCATCCCCGACCAACAACACCCGCGGCACAGACACCGGATTCTCCGGCGAGAACCACCGTATCGGATGTCCCTTGATCTCGTGATCATTCAGATCGAATCCAATGCGGGACATTTCCCGGGCTAGATGCTCCTTAAGCGGAGGCCGTTTTCCGTCGGCAAGGATGTTCGTGTCATAGATCCCCCAACATCTCATGGCCTCCCCTTTGACCTGGGTGGGAAAATCCCAAACATAGCCGGCAATATTATCCGGCACAGGAAGGAACTCAAAATACGCGGTGGTTCTTTTTCCTTCCGCAGCAGGCCGGGTTGGGGTAAGGATCTCCAAGACTCTGGCCGTATGGACGGGAGCGTTCGGCAGAACGCATCGACGCGTAATCCCATTCGAGCCATCGGCCCCCACAACGATCCGGGCCATGAAATCCCCCTGGTCGGTTTCAACCTGTACACCTTTCTCCCCGGGCACGATATTCCTTACTGTTATCTCTTCCCTGATCTCTATCCCTCGGCTTTTCGCTTTGTCCGCCAGCCAGTTGTCGAACTCATCGCGGCGGATCACCCGCAGGGCATGCCTTCCGGGTACACGAATGCACAGCCCTCTGGCTTCAAAATCAAAATGGATTCGATCCACATCCACGTGCGGGACCTCGCTGACATCCAGCCCGAGACGCTGAAGGATGACCTCCGCGTCGAAGACGAGTCCGCCCGCGCACAGCTTGAAGCGCGGGTAACGCGCCCTTTCCAGGACCAGGACGCGGGCCGCCAGTTCCGGGAAGTATCTTGCAAGATGAAGAGCCGTGGAAAGTCCGCCGGGTCCCCCGCCAATAATCAGTATGTCTCGATCCGCCATATCTCTTATAAGATGGGTTTTTCAGTCAGCACGAGGTGTATGCCACCTTGCGGACTGATCCTGAACGATTATGCGTATGCCCCTGACCAGGTCTCGAAGTGGCGCTCGTCGTGTTCGTCATCCTTGTAAAAGGTGATATAGGTAAGCGCTTTATAGGGGATGAACTTTTTCTCAGTTGGATCTTTGCGCGCCAGATCGAAATAGGTGTGCCAGGTGCCTGAATTGAAGTAGATCTGGTTGCCGCCGATATCATCATAATCCAGGGGAACTGTCTCGTGATGATGGGTATGGCCATAGACAATATAGCGCGCCGTATTGTCGATAAAGCTTGGCTCCTGCAACGCAAACCTGGCAAAGGAACGATCGCCCGCGGTTGTTCGGTTCTGCAGCCGCAACACAAGATCATCCAGTTTTTCAAAGGAAATTGCGCTGGAGATTTTGATGGCGATCTCCATTTTATCCACCAGGTCGAACTTGAAGGCTTTGTCTGCTTCGCGAATGAAATCCAGGTGCAGAAGATGATCTGCGAGCTCATCCCATACTTCTTTTAACTCATTCTCCCGCGATCCTTTGAGCTTGTTTTCACTGGCAAGCTTTCGTATCTGCCCGGTGACCCATAAGGGGGTAGCCAAAGCCGGGCGGATGTTTGTGATGTGCCGCAGATTGTTAATGATCTCCGGGCTCCAGGTGGATCTTCGCTTCAACTCCTCAGGATACCGATTGCAGACTTCCATGGTGAAGGCATCGCCCAGGGTGGGATGATCGCGTCCATTTTCACTGTCAAAATTGAATGAATCATAACAATCGGCATGGCGGGCGAACACTTTGTACATGCGGAACAGTCTTTCAATTTCCGGGTATTCGTCTGTCTTCCAGGGAGAGCTTGAGTTTAATTTACGCAAGTCATAGGGGAAGGGGGAGGGTGGATTGCACAGACCCATCGCATCGATGATCTCCTGGCGGATTTTGTCGAATGCTTCGCCCTCCAGGTGATAGTACCAATCATGATTCCCCACCATATAATGAAAGCGGACCTTGAGCCGGATCTTATCCTGGCTTAGGGGAATCCGGTCCCCGTTGCTGTCAATCGGGTCGAAATCGATATACTCGCCGGTCGCCAGCTTTCGCATGAGCTCCAGCGACTCTCTGTTGTAGTCGAGAATGGAGCGTGTGACCTCCTGCAGTTTGTCGGCAAACCGGGGACTCTTTGGATCGCTCCAGGGACGGATGTAATTCTCCTCTCCTGGCTCGGTAATGCGAACCAGGCTCGCGCCTTCCACATTTATGAATTCCTCGCTGCCGGGTGCCGGGAACAGCCATTTTGTGGAGTGCAGGGGATCGAGAATATCGCCCATCAACAGGACGTCGAGCTCTTCGATCGGTCGATATTTCCCATTGCGAAAAGCAGCAAAGTGCGCGTCCTGGCGCAGACGCTTTGCGAACAGATAAAAAGCGCTGGATGGAATGGATTCAGCGGTGGTTCCATCCCCCAAATGGAGGTCACTGATAATAATAAGCATGGCTACTCCTCGTTAATAAAATTGGCGCCAGTCTGGGTCGATTATAGTCCGGTTATGGTTGGACCTGTTTGAGTGATATTATTTCCCTATAAATCCAGTGCGGATTTTGGTGAAGGAGAAGATATGGCTCGAAAAATCCTTGCATGGGCCCTGATCGTCCTGGGGGGTCTGTTCCTTGTCCTCAGCGTGGCGGGTATTTTTGCCGTCTGGATCTATAACGAACCCCTGACGCAGAAGGTAAACGTCCAATTAAGTGACATCGACAGTCAGCTGGCACAAGCCCAGGCGACCCTGAAAAGCTCAGAGGATGAGCTGGCACGCGCCCTGCGCATTGTGGATGCATCCCAGACCGCACTCGAGAAGCTGACTGCGCAGACCAGTAGTGCCGCAAACCTGTTCGATAGCATTCACAGCACGTTGGATGACCGTCTGATTCCGGAACTGAAGACCACGCGCTCCCGCATCGACTCTGCCCGCACTTCTCTTGAGAGCTTGCAATCGGTTCTCAAGAGTGTCGGCAGCTTTGTCCCGGGGGTCGATTTGAGTGCTCCAGGAAAGGTTTTATCGGATCTGATCGTTTCAGCCAAATCCCTCGACACTGAAATTGCAAATGTGGAGACGGTGGCCCAACAGGCTTCGACCTTTGTGAGCGATACATCCTTTCTGCTGGGCGGCGATCTCTCCGGGACACGAGCGAGTCTGCAGAACTTCCTGACATCCATCCGTGATTATCAACAGAAAGTAGCCGGATGGCGCCAACAGGCATCGGATCTAAAGGAAAACGCGCCCAAATGGATCGATCAGGCTTCCGTGGCTCTGACGATTTTCCTGATCTGGTTCGGGATTTCCCAGTTTGGACTCCTGCTGCATGGACTCAATATGCTGCGCGGAGCAAATCCCCTGCTGGCGTTGAGACCCACCAGGGTCGTGGTCCGCGAAGACGGAGTGGATGAAACTATGGATGAAACCATATGAATGGATCGTTGCATATGAAAAACGCCCCTACGCGGGGCGTTTTCTTTGCTGTTTATGGAGATACATTGCCTTGTCTGCCCTGGAGAGCATATCCTCCATCGTGGTGGAAGAGGTCGGTTTCTCCCAAATGGTTCCCATGCTGAATGATAACGTCTGTCCAGGCTGGGCTTTGAGATTATATACATCGATATGGTTGTGCAACTGTGCATCCAGGGTGCATAAGTCTGTTTCAGAGGCGTCCACGATGAACACCACAAACTCATCGCCACCCAGCCGCCCGACCACATCCGACTCGCGGAAGGTATCGGTCAGGATCCGGGCAAAGTTACTGATTGCAGCATCTCCACCGGTATGACCGAAACGATCGTTGATGTACTTTAAACTATCCAGGTCAATATAGAGCAGGCACATGGAATAGCCCATCCGCCGGGCAAATTTCAGGAGTCCGGTCGCCAGGATCATGAAGCCGCGGCGGTTGTTCAAGCCGGTGAGTCCATCGGTGAGCGATATGTTCCGCAGATGCTCGTTGGCCTTTTCCAGCTCATTCACCTTCTCGTAAAGCTTGTCTGCCAGCAGCTGCAGATGTGCCCGCTGAAGCTGCCCGGTTTGCGGTAACCGGGTGTGAGTGACAGGCTGTTTCAGGGACTCGTTGACCGCTCGTAAAATCTGCTGAGGTTCGGCGGGCTTTCTGAGAATGTATTGTATGCCGCTGGCTTTTGACAGCTTATGGATTTCCGCCAGATCATAGCTGGCGGTCTGAAAGATGACCGGTACCCCCGATAAAAGCGGCTCCGCACGCAGGCGGCGTACAAGTGTGAAGCCGTCCATGTTCGGCATGAGGATATCCGTGATGATCAGGTCGGGAAGCGCGGCACGCGCCAGCTGCAGGGCATCGAGGCCGTCATTCGCCTGCAAAATCCTGTGACCGAAATTGCTCAACAGGGTGACATAGGGGTGCCGGTCGGCAGGAGTTGCATCAACAATAAGAAGAGTAGCCATTATCCTGAAAATGAAAACTGATCCAGCAGCTCCCAGCGCTCCGAGGATCTCTGCACGGTCCATTCAAACCGTCTTGCTGTAAACGTGATTCCCTTGATGGCTCCAAAAGTTGGATCCTTGATCTGGGTGGATTTATTTTCCGGCAGGTCGATCAGTTTCATGTGCGGGAGCCAATTCTGAGCCTGGTATGGATAGCTCTCATATCCCAGCTCACGGGCAATTTCACTCAGATCGTTATACATTTTTTCCAGCTCTGCATTTCTATCTGCCAGGAGCCATAACCGGCCGGGCTGGTTATTCACGTTCATCCGGACGATATTCTTAAGCCGGACCTTGAACGGATGCAGTTTCGAAGCATATTCCTCGAGACGCTCTCGAAGGGTGTCGAAGTCCTCCACATTCCGAATCGCCTGAATGGTTAAATGCAGGTCAATAATGGGCGTTCCATCTGCAATCCGGGCGGTGTCCTCTGAAAGTTTGAACAGGCCCGCATAGTCCTCGCTCTCCGGCCTGACAATAATAAAGGTTGATTTGCCATTTGAAATTGAAATTTCCATAATTTCTGTTTCCTTGACTCTGTTTCTATACAAATCAACATGGGCCTCGCTGTCATCGCTTCCCACACCATAGTTCCATGTAAGGAGGCCTCGGTTGTGGTCGTTCTGCCAGACCCTGTCAATCCGGCCCTGCAGATCGGCGATGGTTTCCCGGGTCGACACGATCTTGAATTCATCACCCGCACGCTCAGATCGGAACAGTAAAAACCCTTCGCTCTTGGGAAAATGCTTAAAGAGAACCTGCGAAAACCGTCTAAGGTCCTGATCTATGGCAGTGGTGCCGAAGCGGGCGTTCCCTTCATGCATGTTCAGCATATCTGTCAACGCCACACCACGGAACTTATGTGTATCCAGGTACCATTTTGCGCCCAGCCCGTTCAGGGTGCCGGTGAGAGGTTCGCGCGTAGCTATATTTTCCACAATATCCCGTGTCACTTGAATCTGTTCGGCTGCCTGCTGTTCCAACGCGGGCGGAAGAACGAATAAGCGCATTGTATCTACAAGTTTTTGGTAAGGCATATTAAAGTCATTCCAACTTGGATAGCGGTTGTTGTCTTCGATCCGTCTGGGAATTTCAGAATGACTTTCCAGGATGGTCTGCCTGACGACGATGGGCCGGAAGGTTTTTCGTTGCTTTTGAAGCTCTTCCTCAGCCTCGCTGTCCGTATAACCTGTGCCAAAATCCCAGGAGAGAAGAGAGTCGCTCTCCTGGTTGGCGTTCAGCTTCATCAGTTCCTGGCTGATTTCCAGGGGCGTTTTTTGGATGGAAGATATCCTGAACTCATCGCTGCCCGGAGACCGGCGGACAAAGTTCCCTTGCTCCATGGGAAATACGGACATGACCTGAAAGGCCAGTTTTTGCAATTCGGAATCCACGACCAGCGCACCATAGACCTTGTTTGCCTGCCGCAGATCATAAATATCAATTTTTGCAATCCCCGTGATTTGCTCAGAGGGCACCAGCCATTTTTCTGCGCGTGCATTCAAAGCATGAGTGATCGAATCATAGAGGGCCAGGTTCCTGGCATTTTCAATAATCTCCAAAAGCAGATATTTCAGCCTGCGGAACTGCTCTTCTGTGATCGGTAACGCGCGAAAGAGATTTTCCAGCTCTTGAAACGATTGCAGGAAAATCTTCAGTTCACTATCTGCGACGGCTGCAGGCATTTGCAGCTCAAGACTGTGCACGTAGGATCTTCTCCCGAATGACCTGGCTCCTTTGGACCTCGTACTGCATGCCCTGCTGCTGGAAGCTCTCGGTCGATTCATTGATCAGGATTAAAGCAGCGGCCAAATCTATATCTGTCTCCAGGAACACCGATGCAAGACCAAGCTGCCCTCGGGCGAGCTCATCCACCCGGCCAAACTCCTGGGCAGATTTGATTCCATCCCTGAAATATTGCTGTGCATCCTCAAACCTTTTTTCCCGGAGAGCAACGAATCCCAGTCCGTTGAGCGCATAACTGATATGGCGGACCGGATCCTTTCGTACGGGATCACGCCAGGTCTCAAACGCACTTTGATACCATGCCATGGCTGCCTGGGTGTTTCCCCGTTCATATTCCAGATCTCCCAGGCCATACTGTGCAAATCCCTTGCTGTAGATGCCATAGTCATCGGTGGCGAACTCTTCGCTGGTATGCAGGACTTCCTGGAGAAGTTTTTCAGACCGGTCAAAATTGCCGAGCCGCAGCTCAACCGTCCCCAGGGATCGTTTTGCAGCCGCGATCAGAAGCGAGTCCTCGGTCTTTGTCGTTGCAGACAGGGACTCCTCGGCCCAGTGCAAAGCTCTCAGATAATCCCCCTGATAGAAATAGATCCAGGAGATATTACGGGCAAACGTGCTGACAGATTTCCAGTCCGACAAAAGCTTTGCGGCGCTGATGGCGGCATGGGCCAGCGTCAGCCGGTCGTACCAGTATGCCCGCTGCCATAAAACACTTCCAAAATAAATCCCGACCCGGACCAGAATTTCAGCGATGTTGCGGGTGCTCCTGGTCAGGGAGGTGGAAACAGTCGATTTTTTCTGAATCGACTTGTAACACCACTGTGCCACGCCCAGGATGTTATTCCTGTCCTGCAGCAGCTCATCGTATCCGCGCCATTCCTTGAAACTGCTTTTTTGCGAGAGGAGCTTTACATAATACTGGGCTGCTTTCAACTCTGCCTGGCGAATAAAGGCACGGTCGCAGGCGAACTGGGAGCGGATGTATCTGCGCGTCAATGGCAGGATGCTAAAGTAATCGCGTCCCGGCTCGTGCTCGATCAGGGTGAGCTGCAGGAGGTCGCTGATGGCACTTTCGAAGAGATCATCATCACCGATGCCGGCGATCTCCTGTAATGCCTCCCGGGAGACTGCTTCCGGCTGGAGAGCGAGGATGAACAGCAGCTTTTTTTCATTGTTATCCCGCAGCAGCTCCCAGCTGTGATTGAAACAGTATTGCAGGATGGGAATATTCACATCCAGGCTGAGCTTATCCAGGACCTGGGTGACGGAGTAGCCCAGAACCGCGATCTGTCCCTGAACCCAGAGCAATGCCAGAGGAAGGCCGCCGGTCAGATCGACCAGGTATCTGTTCTGGTTGGAGGTGAGCTGGATGTTCTTTTGCTGGGCATCCCATGCCAGCAGCGCATTGCTCTCCTCAAAGGTTAACCCCTGCAGACGGATGATCTGTCCCTCGGTGACTCTTTCACGGGAGGTGACAATGACTTTCAAGGTAATGGGGGAGCGGCGCAGGAAATCCAGAATGTCATGCTGTTCGTTTTTCGACAGGGATTCGAAATTATCCAACACGAGCAGGGTGGTGTTCCGGGCGAGAAGGTTATAGGCTCTTTTGATCTGGTCCTGAATGGAGAGATTGCCGATTGTCGGATTGCCAAGACTTGTGCCGATCGTGATCAGGATATCCGACAGGGACTTTGCCTCTGGAATGATCGGCTCAATACCATGCAGGGTGAGCATCGATTCCTTGGAGGAGATCCAGATGACCGACTCGAAGAGCTCCTGTTCAACGCAGCGATGGCTTATCTCGATCGCCAGGGCCGACTTGCCCACACCGCCGAGCCCTTCAATGCCGATGATGAACGTCCTGCTGTTCGGATGCAGGGATTCGAAGATGGTCTTTAGCTCCGCCTCTCTGCCCACAAAGAAGGGCCGGCGCGGCAGGTTTGCCAGCAGGTAATTTTTTTCGCGCTCCTGGTTTTTCGAAGTCAGGTTTTCTATCTGCTTGGTATAGCGCAGGATGGCATCTCTTTCCATGGTGGCGCTGTTGATCAAATGCAGAGGCTGGTCGGCGCCATATTTTGCGAGCATCTCCTCCAGAGCGTAGAGATTCTTCTTGTGCAGATCGATCATTCTCTCCAGATGAAGTACTTCTTCCTTGTCCATGTCACACCTTGCCCTTTACTGGATGGGAGGGATTTCCTTTTGATATATCTTGGAGAGTACGTTTTCAAGCCGCTTTAGGGTCTCGACCATCGAGTTTTCTGCGTCTCTCAAATTGTTTACAATGATCGCTGGAACGAGTGCGTCACCCCATTTTGCATATTGTTCCTTGGCCAGGTAGTAATTACGGGAATAGGTCTCCAATAACCGGACCAGGTGCTGGATCTCCTGTTCGTGGTTCTGCCACAGAATATCCTCGATTTTCGAGGTGAGCAGATCCTGTTTAACTTCAATGGCCTTTTCCTTATCGAGAGCTGAGGTACGTTGGGGTGAGTCTGTTTCTTCATCTTTCACGCTGCGATCCTGGAGTTTTCTCCGTTCGCGGCGTTCCTCGAGGATCTTGCGTCCTTCCTCGAAAACGAAATCGATGGCTTTTAGCAGGATGGGAAGTTGGGTGGGATCGATCATGGCTACTCCTATTGGCAAGTATAGTGTAGACACGTACCCGAGTACTATTCCTATCAAAATTGTAAATACATCTCGTGTGACCGGTGGAAAGGGACAACTCTAATCCTGAAACAAACTCTCTATCCTTGACTTAGAACATTTGTTCTAATAAAATAACGTTCCCCTTTTCTCTCCCACCCATCCGGTGGTAACGCTGATTATGTTTTGCAACGAAGTCAGCAATCGGACGATAGATAAATGAAACGCTCAATACCGCAGGTGAACATCTTCCTTATTTACGCACATAGTGACAAGGAGACTGTCCGCAAGCTTCACCAGCGCATCATCAGGGATGGAATCAATGCCTGGTTGGACGCACAAAATTTACAGCCCGGGCAGGACTGGCAGCATGAGATCCGAAAGGCGATCATCAACAGTGACCGGGTCATCGTCTGTCTTACGCGGGGATTCGATAAACAGCCGGGCTACCGGCATGAGGAATTAAAGATTGCGCTGGAAAAAGCAAAACTCCTTGGTGATGAAAGTGTATTTATTATTCCTGTTCGCCTGGAGAGGTGCAAGATGCCAGATTGTCTTGTCCACTTGCATCGCGTGGATCTGTTCGAGCCCGGCGGCTATAAAAAGCTGATCGAAGCTCTGCGCGGCAAATAAGAGAGTAAGAATCAAAAAGCCAGTCCATCAATATACGGACTGGCTTCTCTCACTTTATCCTGTCTCCGAGTTATATCGAAAAGTCACCCCAATGCCATACGCCATGATCCGGTGCATGCAGCGCAGGCTCGTGTGAATGACCGCCGATGCGTTTCTCCAATGAATTAACATGGGCGATCAGGGCTGCCAGCGTTTCGCCGACTGTGTCAGGCAGGCTGCCATGTTCAAGGTCCGGTTTTTCATCCGGGGCATGGATGGTGTGTTCGCGGAGGACAACCTGCCCGGGTACGCCGACCACAACCGAGTCGGCAGGTGTCGACTTGATTACGACCGCGTTCGCTCCGATGCGGCTGTTATTCCCGATGGTGATCGCTCCCAACACTTTGGCACCGGCGCCGATGACCACGTTATCTCCAACAGTGGGATGGCGTTTGGTCTTGTGCAGACTAGTGCCGCCCAGCGTGACGCCATGATAGAGCGTGACGTTGTTCCCCACCTCTGCCGTTTCGCCAATCACAACTCCCATGCCATGATCGATAAAGAAACTGTGGCCGATGGTC
>JBLNAU010000401.1:0-7696 GCA_050259515.1 Syntrophothermus sp. | reverse complement strand
AAGGTTCTGCTGGAAGGCGCCACACCCACGACTTCGCGCGTGACCCTGGTGAAGTGGGGGGAAAAGGCGGCCGAGCAGGTGATGGACGAGAATTTTGCGGTATACACCTATCCGCTCCCTTTGCTCAAGGAGCTGAATATTGTCGATACGCCGGGGACCAATGCCGTCATCCGCTACCATGAGCGCCTGACAGAGGAGTTCGTTCCGCGCAGTGACCTGGTGTTATTTACGACGTCTGCCGATCATCCGCTCACCGAAAGCGAGCGCCAGTTCCTCCAGCGGATCCTGTCCTGGGGCAAAAAGGTTGTCTTCGCCCTGAACAAGGCGGACATCATTGAGGACGATTCGGCCCTCGAAGAAATTCGCTCCTTTGTTCTCAAGCATGCCACCACCGTCCTGGGTGACACACCCGAGTTCTTCCCGGTCTCGGCCCGCATGGGACAGAAGGCACTGGCTGAACCCGACGGGGAAAAGCGCAGCCAGTTATGGGCCAAAAGCGGGCTGCAGGCGCTGGAGCAATACATCACATCCACGCTCGATGACACCACGCGGCTGCAGTTGAAATTCAACAATCCGTTGGGCGTGGCCGATAACATTGTTACCCAAATCGGCAGGGAAAATGAGACCCAGGCGGAGAGTCTCAAGGAGGATTTGCAGACTGCCACCTCACTGGAATCCACAGTCCGGGAATACGAGCGTGACCTGCAGAACGAGCTCCAACCGCGGCTGGCGGAGGTCGAGAACATCCTGCACCAGCTTGAGCAGCGCGGTCTTGATTTCTTTGACACCACCATGCGGCTGACCAATATCCAGCAGTTGATCCGCGGCGACCGGGTCCGGGCGGAATTTGAAAAGCGCGTGCTGGCCGATGTGCCCAAGCAGATCGAGGAACAGGTCCAGCGCATGATCGACTGGCTGGTGCAAAAGGATCTGCAGGAATGGCAGCGGGTCATGACTTACGTCCAGCGGCGCCAGGCGATTCACTCGGAGCATATCGTCGGCGAAGGCATTGAGCCGCGCGAGCTGCGCCGCCGCGAGCTGATCGATAAGATGGGAAAAACGGTCCAGGGAATTGTTGGGTCCTACGATCGCGATAAGGAGGCCAGCGAGCTGGCAAAGTCCGTGGAAACTGCGGTGGCCCAGACTGCCGCCCTGGAAGCGGGCGCGCTGGGGCTGGGGACTCTGGTCACGGCCGCTGTCCTTTCCTCAAGCATGGACATCACCGGCATCCTGGCCGCAGGGACGCTGGCCATCGTCGGCTTTTTTGTCATTCCCTACAAACGCAACCAGGCCAAGGATGATTTCAAGAGGAAGATGACCAGCCTGCGGACCCGTCTGCTTGAAACGCTGACCACTTCCTTCAACACCGAATCGAGGAATGCCGTCGAGCGGCTGAACAACGGCATCGCGCCCTATACTCGATTTGTGCGCACAGAACGCGAAAGAGTTGAAAAGAACGATGCAGTCCTGGCAGATTTGAGGAGGAAACTATCCACACTGCGTGCCCGCGGCCAGGCTGTGACGGGAAAGTAGGGATCAGAGAGTAGAGAATAGTGACTAATAGAATCTGGAGATTTTTATAAGGGCTCCCTGGCTTGAGGTTGGGGAGCGATTGTTTTAAGAATTCCGATTTGCTATAATTTTCATACCAAAAAGGTCCACATCGAGAGAGAGAAAGCATGCGAAAATTGTTTTTTATTTTTTTGATCCTGCTTAGCATTTTTTATGTTCATGGAAATTCACGGGCGGCGCAATCCAGCACAGCAAATGTTATTTTGCTCAACCGCCAGAACAGGGTAACAACCCAAATTACGGACGGGGATATGGTCCAGATCCAGGTGACTCTCTCCCAGCCCGTTCAGGCAACCCAAAATATTTTCTTTACTCTGGACAATGTAACGATGCCTCTTGGCTCGTGTACCATCCCCGGTGGGAAGACAGGCTGTACCACCGATCCCTTCCCTGCGTTGGGCTGGTACTGGGACTCCGGTGGCGTTCCGCAGAGCGCCCGGACGGTGAATGCGGTATCTGTGCAGGGCCAGCCGCCGATCGGCAGCTCCACACCCATCCATGTGAAGCCGCGCCCGGTGGTGATGGTGCACGGGTTTATCTCCCACTGGCAGACCTGGCAGAATTATCTTTCACCAGGTGGCTTTCTAAACTCGATTGGCCTGCAGGGCTATGCTGTTGGCGATGGGCAGGTGCCCGGTGTGCTGAACACCGGCACGGTTACCAATCCGGCGGGACGCACGAATACCATTGCCCAGAATGCCGGGATCCTGGGCCAGTATATTGACGGTGTGAAGCAAAAGACCGGCGCCGAGATGGTGGATCTGGTGGTGCACAGCATGGGCGGCATGATCTCGCGCTACTATATCGACCGCGTGATGAAGGATCGCGATGTGGCCCAGCTCATCATGCTGGGCTCGCCGATGGGCGGTTCGGACTGCTCTGTGCTGCCTGCCGCGCTCGGGTTCTACCTGCCTGCATCGATCGAGATCCGGGAGAGCTACATGCGTGGAGTGTTTAACCAGCAGATCACGCACCGCAGGGGGATCGAGTTCTACGATCTCGGGGGTACGGCCATCAATGATGCGTTCAAATCCCCCTGCACCGAAATTCCCAATGACACAGTCGTCTCGTTCGAAAGCATCAATGCCATCCTGTTGCAATCCTCAAAAGAGGATGTGATCCACAGCGAGCTGACTCTCTCAGATACTGCCTTTACCCAATTCGTTAAGCCGCTCCTCCAGAAGCCGGCCGGCTCGTTCCAGACCCAGCCGGACCCAGCGCCTGCGACACCGGCCGAATCACCCCTCGAGTTTACGCGCGTGTACACCGGCCATGTCAACCCGGGCAGCTCCACCGAGCTGACCATCAACGTCGAGCCGAATGTAGGCGTGGCATCCTTTGCGCTGTATGATGCCTCGCGTTCGGTAGACACGATCGTGCGCGGAGCAAGCGGCAATGTGATCGAGCTCAACCCCGAGAGGAATGGTTTTCTCCGCGTGGACGATCCATCCTCCATGTTGTATCTTGGATATGGTTTCCAAAACCCCAAGCCCGGGCCCTGGAAGGTCACAGTCCGGGCAACTGCATCCACGCCTGTCAACGGAACGGACTTTGCCATTTCCGCCTACTTCGTGGGCGGCGCAAAACTGGAGGCGAATTCAAGCACGCTCGTGCCAAAGGTAGGGCAGTCCGTCCAGTTCGAGGCGCGGGTGTCGCTGAACGGCCAGCCTCTGGCGATCACGCAGGCGCAGGCAGTCATCAAACATCCGGATGGAAAAGTGGAAAGACTGGATTTCCCCACGGGCCAAAATACATCCGTGACATGGACACCCACTGAACCCGGGACTCATGGGGTCGATATCGTCGTCACTGCCCAGGCGCCGGATGGCTCATCCATCGAGCGAACGGATTTCCTGGCCATTGAAGTGCAGCCCAACCCGACCCCTACGCAGATCACCTTTAATTTGGTGGCTGTCATCGCGATCGTTCTGTTCGTTCTGGGATTGATCCTCTTTGGTGTCGTTAGACTGGTCCGCCGGCTCACAAGGTAACAAAACCAGCAATTCCCTCAATGAAATAAAAGAAGCGGAATGTGCAAACACATTCCGCTTCCAATCCTTCAATGGCAGTGATCAATCCTCTGAAGCCCTGGCCACTTCATCTGCATCAAAGACAACCTCTTCCTTGCCGGTCAGCTTGTCCTCCACTTTCTGGACGATCAGGCGCAGGTGCCCCGGGTGGGAGACAAAATCCAGGTCATCGGCCGGGACGGCCAGGATCGGGCAGAGGGTGAAGTTGTCGATCCAGGTCTCGTAGAGGGTGTTGAGTCCCTCCAGGTAATCTGGAGAAATCGTCTGCTCGTAATCGCGGCCGCGGTGAGAAATGCGGTTCATGAGTGTGGAGACTGAGGCCCGCAGATAGATCACCAGGTCTGGAGGCGGCAGAAAGCGCAGGGTCGTCTCATACAGGTCCCGGTAGGTCTGGAAGTCCCGCGTCTGGATGTGCCCCTGCAGGAAAAGGTTCTGGGCAAAGATCTCGGCGTCCTCGTACACACTGCGATCCTGGACAACAGAATTCGGGTGCTGGGACAGGTTGTAATGCGACTGCAGGCGATGGGTCAGAAAAAAGATCTGCGAATGAAACGACCAGGCATCCATATCCCGATAGAAATCGGCCAGATAGGGATTCTCTGTGACCGGCTCAAAGAACGGCTCCCATCCCAGACGGGCGCAGAGCAGCTCTACAAGGGTGGATTTTCCGACACCGATGTTGCCAGCCACCGCGACGAATTTTTTCATGAATCCTCCTGAAAAGCAGAGCGACCAGTTTCTGGCCGCTCCTGTTTTTTGTCCACCTATTGCGGGATTTCCCCGGCCAATTCCTTGTCGATCACCTGTTTGAAGACGTCCAGCGGTTGGGCCCCCACAACCGCAAGCCCGTTGATAAAGAATGTGGGCGTCGATTGGACGCCGAGGTTGAGCGCAAAATCGCTGTCTGCCTGGATGGCATCCTTGTATTTTTGGTCCGTGATACAGGCCTTGAACTGGTCCACGTTCAGGCTCAATTCCTGGGCATACTGGAGGTACGTCTCAGTATTGAGGCTCTCGTTGCTTAAGAGCTTGTCGTGGAAGGGCCAGTAGGCATCCTGTTCGCCGGCACACATGGCGGCTTCGGCCGCGCCCTGGGCATCGGGATGGATGGAGGTCAGCGGCAGGTTGCGGTACACCATCCGGATCTGGCCCGGGTAGGCGGCCAGCAGCGGCTCATAGACTTCCTGGTGCCAGCGGCGGCAAAACGGGCACTGGTAATCGCTGAATTCCACGATCGTGATCGGCGCATCGGCCGGACCGAGAGCGGGGAAGCCGTCCGTTGGAATGTCATATCGAACAACCTTGGGAGTGGCCTGCGCCTGCACGGCAGTCGGCCCGGCTGGCTGGTCGACCACGGCAGCGGTTTGCGCCGGCCCACCATTCGGCTGGTATCCCCATACCACATAGCCAAGCAGCACGCCGACTGCAAAGGCAAGCACCGTCAGGACTGCATAAAAATGGCTGCGCTTGAATGTGACCGTATTTTCGCTATCCTGAGGTTCGACTTCTTGGGTTTCTTCCTCGAGCTCTGCCTCAGGTTCAATGTCGTTTGTGTCAATTGTTGCCATGTCGGGCATTATAACATGCGGGTTAAGTGTCCCGTCTGCGACTTTTTCGCGCCTGCGACGTATATTGACTCACAAGGCTTTGGATTGAAAATTAAGCTTTCTGGAGGAACAAATGACAACCGATACAAGACATCATACACCCTGGTATTTATGGCCCTTTGTGGCGATCTGGAAGCTGCTGGCAACCATCGTCGAAATGACGGGCAGACTTCTGGCGATGATCCTGGGCATTGTGCTCATGCTCGTTGGCGTGCTGATCAGCCTGACGATCGTCGGCGCGATCGTCGGCATCCCGCTGGCGGTCGTCGGCTTTCTATTGTTTATCAGAGGGATCTTTTAGCGATCAGGGACTGGCCAATCGCCAGTCCCTATTCTTTTAATCGGGATGTGCTCCCTGCAGGGAGGATCGAAATACCGGAAGGGTTATAATCTTCGAAATTTTGGTAATTCATTTGGGGGATCGCATCTTCACTTTGGAGGCTGACACGATGTTGCTAAAAGACAATTTACAGGGGCTTCAGCATATCGGCTTGCCCGTGACAGACCTGGAACGCTCAAAGATGTTTTACGCCCGGCTGGGTTTTGTCGAGGTCATGCGGACGGATCTGCCGCGAACCACGGAGCCCGTTCGCGTGTCGATGATGCAGCACGAGAGGCTGACCCTGGAGCTGTATCAACTGGAACCGGAGGAACGCCGGGAGATCGCCAGGCGGACAGACGGCCATATCGATCATCTTGCCCTGGACGTGCTCGATATCGAACAAGCCTATCAGGAGATTTGCGCGGCAGGTCTGGAAGTCCTGGAGGATCCTGCTCCGGTCTTTTTGCCCTTTTGGGATCATGGGGTCAGGTTCTTCACAATTCGCGGGCCGGACGGAGAAAAGGTCGAGTTCAACCAAATTTTAAGATAAGGATCCTGTGAGACACTCGTCCCTATGCTTATATTCTGGCTGCAACAAAATCAATCGCGTATTGAACAATACTCTCCATCTTCTCACCTACAAGTGTAAATGAGCCTTCGTGTGATGACCTACAATATCCTGGATGGTGGGGTGGACCGGGAGGTCTATATTCTGGATGTTATTCAAAAGGCCCAACCTGACCTGGTCATTCTTCAGGAGATCTTTAGCGAAGATCTTTTGAAATTTCTATCCCAGTCGCTTGGGATGAATTACTACTTCGGTGCAGAAAAAAGAAAACGAAAGGTTGCACTACTCAGTAAATTGCCGGTCCTGAATTTTACAAGCCATCATCCAACTTTTCCGATCTGGCGAAACTTCATTGAAGCTGACATTGAATATGAGCCGGGCGGAACAATACGAATCATCGGGGTGCATCCAATCGCCAATCTGGGAATTATTTTTGAGGTCTGGCGCCTGTGGGAGGCGAAATACATTATCACCCACGCTACTGGCTCTGGAAACACAGCCTGTCTCATTGCGGGGGATTTCAATGCCATTGCTCCAGGAGAGACCGTACGAACTGAAAGCATGCCCACATGGCTGAAGTGGATCCTTTCTTTGCAGGGGAATCGCGTGTATCATTTTTCCATTCAAGCAGTTTTATCGGCAGGCTTTCTGGACTGTTTTCGACTCCTGCATTCCGAGGAGGGTTTCACCCTGCCTCCGCCCCATCCAAATGCCCGGCTTGATTATATTTTTGTAAATGCTGCAATGAAGGACCGTTTAAGAGAGTGCTGGGTCATACGAGAACCAGCCCGGGTAAACCTGGCCTCCGACCATTATCCCGTCATGGCCGAGTTCAGCTTTACCGGATAGTTATTTTCAAACCACGTACGCAAATCTGCACAGCTTATATTCCGACGTTCAGAACCGGAGGTCCTCTTGAGGTTAATCTTTGGCAAATCCAAGTGGGAAATGTGGGACGATCCCCTGGAGATCTTCCTTCAGCGGGTAAAGGCGAGCGGCTTTACGGCTGCCGAGATCTACCTGGGCTCCCTGAAAGAATCAGCGCAGGAGATTGCACATCTCCATGCATCTTATGGGCTCTGTCTCATCGGCCAGATCCTGACCCAGGGACAAACCTGCCAGGAACACATTAAAAGTCTGGAAGCTCAGTTTGAATTTGCTGAAAAATGCCCGGTGGTATTTATCATCAGCCATGCCGGCCGCGATATTTACAGCTTTGAGGAGAACACCCGGATCTTTCAGCGCATCATCCAGTTGAGTGAAAGCAGCGGCATTCCCATCCTGGTGGAAACACATCGCGGCCGGCCCACGTATTCAGCGATGGAAACGCGCCGCTATCTGGATGCCCTTCCCGGGCTGCGCCTGACCGCCGATTTTTCGCACTGGATGGTGGTCCATGAATCGGATCTCGCCGACCAGCGCGAAAACATCGATCTCGCCATCTCACGGGCAGATTATATTCATGCCCGCGTGGGGTATGCGGAGGGTCCACAAATTCCAGACCCACGCGCGCCGGAATGGCAGTATGCTGTGAGCACTCATTTGAAACTATGGCAGGACATCATCGACCGGCATCAGAAGAATGGCCGGGAGAATT
>JBLNAU010000400.1:0-7998 GCA_050259515.1 Syntrophothermus sp. | reverse complement strand
AGCTGGTGAAGATGCTGGCGGAAATCCCGGGCCTGGACCTGACCCTGACCACCAATGGGTCCCTCCTGGAGCGGCAGACCCAGGCATTGAAGGATGCCGGGCTAAAAAGGGTCTCGGTCAGCCTGGATTCGCTCGATAACGAAGTCTTCCGATCGATGAACGATGTGGATTTCCCGGTGGACAGGGTGATCCGGGGGATGGACGCGGCTGCGAAAGTGGGCCTGACGCCGGTCAAAGTCAACATGGTGGTCAAACGGGGATTGAACGAAGACAGCATCCTGCCGATGGCGCGTTTCTTCCAGGAAAAGGGCTACATCCTGCGCTTTATCGAGTTCATGGATGTCGGCCACACCAACGGCTGGCGCATGGACGATGTGGTTCCGGCCTCCGAGATTATCAAACGGATCAGCGCCGAGATGCCGCTCGAGCCGGTGAACCCGAACTATCCTGGCGAGGTGGCGGAACGCTGGCGTTACAAGGACGGCAGCGGAGAGGTCGGCGTAATCGCCTCGGTCACGCAGGCCTTCTGCCGGACCTGCAACCGCGCCCGACTCTCAGCCGAGGGCAAGCTTTACACCTGCCTGTTCGGCATCAAGGGACATGATTTTCGCAGTCTTCTGCGGAATGGCGCAACGGACGAGGAGATCTCCCAGACCATCGAGCATGTCTGGAGCATGCGGACGGACAGGTACTCAGAGCTGCGTTCCGACAATACGGTGAATCTGCCCAAGGTGGAGATGTCTCATATCGGAGGGTAAACAGGCTGAGAAGCGGGGATACTTTCTTTTGTCCTGCTGGATATAGACCGCGGTGATTAAGGTGCATAAATTTGGGAGGCGCCTGCGTCCCTTGGTAGAATAGTGTCAGGGAGCGCCAGATGGCCTCTGGCTTTCTCCGGGCAATACAATAAGACTGCTTGACCGATAAACAGATTTTGAGGAGTCAACATGCAATATCGAGAACTGGGACGTACCGGCTTGAAGGTGTCCACGGTTAGTTTTGGCGCGTGGGCGATCGGCGGGACATGGGGGGATGTCAATGACGATGAGTCGTTTGCAGCCTTGAATAAGGCCCTGGACCTGGGCGTCAATTTCTTCGACACGGCCGATGTCTATGGGGATGGGCGCAGCGAGCGTTTGCTGGCCAGGCTTCGCCGCGAGAGGCGCGAGCCCTTTTACGTGGCCACCAAGGCCGGGCGCAGACTCGAACCGCATGTGGCAAGTGGCTACAATAAGAAGAGTCTGACTGCCTTCGTGGAGCGCAGCCTGAAGAACCTCGAGGTGGAGTCGATCGATCTCCTGCAGCTGCATTGCCCGCCCACGGAGGTCTATTACATGCCAGAAGTCTTTGATGCATTGGATGGATTGGTCCGATCAGGCAAGCTACGCTATTACGGAGTGAGCGTTGAAAAAGTGGAGGAAGCGCTGAAGGCGATCGAATATCCGGAGGTGCAGACGGTGCAGATCATCTATAACATCTTCCGCCAGCGGCCGGCGGAGCTCTTTTTCAGGGAGGCCCAGCGGCGGGAAGTGGGTATTCTTGCCCGCCTGCCGCTTTCCTCGGGCATGCTGGCCGGAAAGATGACCCGCGCCAGCTCCTTTGAGGAAGGGGATCATCGCGGCGGCAACCGCCATGGTGAATGGTTCGATCGCGGCGAGACCTTCTCGGGCCTCGACTACGACACCGGATTGCAGGCGGTGGAGGAGCTGCGGCATCTCGTCCCGGCCAACATGAGCATGGCCCAAATGGCATTGCGCTGGATCCTGATGGAACCGGCAGTGACCTGTACCATTCCGGGTGCGAAGCGTCCCTCCCAGGTGGAGGAAAACGTGCGTGCCGCGGACTTGTCTCCGCTCCCGGATGAAACGATGTACCAAATTCGGGCGCTTTACGAACGACAGGTGCGGCCCCAGGTCCATCATTACTGGTAATCAAAAACGTGATCGAAAGCTCCCGGCTGTACGTATTCATCGTAGCCGCGCTGGCCCTGCTGCTGGTACCCGGACCCGCCGTGCTGTACATCACGGCCCGCAGTACCAGCCAGGGACGCAAGGCGGGACTCGTTTCGGTGCTCGCCATCGAGACCGCCAATTTCACCCAGGCTGTTGCCGTGGCCCTTGGGCTCTCCGCCATCCTCTACTCCTCTGCGCTGGCATTCAATGTTGTCAAATATCTCGGCGCTGCCTATTTGATCTACCTGGGCATCAACAAACTGTTTTTCTCCCGGGAGACTGAGGCCGATGAGAACATGAAACGCGAAAGCCTCCGGCGGGTTTACTGGCAGGGGTTTGCCGTCAACATTCTCAACCCGAAGACCGCGCTTTTCTTTTTTGCATTCCTGCCCCAGTTCGTCAGCCCGGAAAGGGGGAGTACCATCACACAAACGCTGCTCCTGGGAACGATCTTTGTCGGCCTGGCGATTCTCACCGACAGCCTGTATGCCCTGCTCGCCAGCTCCCTGGCCGGGCCTTTAAAAGGAAACAAACACTTCCAAAGAGGGGGACGTTATTTTGCCGGACTCATCTACATCGGCCTGGGTATCACAACGGCACTGACCGGATCCAAAAACTAGGCGCCTGGCGGAATCCTCGATATTCAGCTCACGAAATGTCAGAGCTGGCCGTTCGCATTTGAAAAACATACCATTGGACCATGAACAGACCCTGCCCGGGCAGAGAAATTTTTCGAGAAAGCGCGTGATCTCGAGAGACGGGCCAGCCAGTTCCTGGAGCCGGAAACCGACCATGAAAGCCTGAGTGAAAATAAGGTTGGAGCCCTGATAAAACTGGCGAGCAGGAGCAGGACTGGCTGCCGAAGAATATCCCTCCTCCGTTATCTCAAGTATAATCTCCCTCATGTCAATTAAAACCCAACTCAACGATTCGCTGAAAGACGCCATGAGGAGCGGAGACGAGGTCCGCAAGCGCACGGTGCGTATGGCACTGGCCTCGATCAAGCAGGCGGAGGTGGACAGGCGTGTCGAGCTTGATGAGGCATCGGTCACGGGTATCCTCCAGAAGGAAGTGAAGAACCGGCGTGAGTCCCTGGAGGAGGCAAAGAGGGCCAACCGTGCCGACCTGGTCGAAGCCAACCAGGCTGAAATCCAGGTGTTGGAAGCTTTTTTGCCCAAAGCCGTGCCCGCCGAGGAGCTGCGTGCCCTCGTCCAGGCTGCCATTGATGAAACAGGAGCCTCCTCACCCGCCGACATGGGCAAGGTCATGAAGGCCGTGATGCCAAAAGTCGCGGGCCGCGCGCCGAACGACATGGTCAGCGCGACCGTGCGGGAACTGCTCCAAAAATAAGATGGGGACCACCAACGCGCGTAATCGACCGTTCCCCGCGCGCATCCGCACGCTGCAATTCATCCTGCTTGTCCTTGTGAGCATCATATCCTATGGAGCGCTGGTTCTGCCGCAGGCCGTCCGACCTGCGGCATCTCAGATTCAGGTGGGTGAGGTTTCTCCAAGTGACTACCAGGCGCCCGAGAATCGAAGTTACATCAGCGAAGTACGGACCGAGGAGCAGCGACTCGCTGCCGAGAACGCGGTCACCGCGATCTATGCCTCTCCCGATCCCTCCGTAGCCCGCCGCCAGATTGAAAAATTGCGTGTGGCCCTGCAATACATCACTCTCGTCCGCGATGATCCAAATGCGTCTCTGCAGCAAAAGACGAATGATCTTTCGTCTCTCCAGGATGTGAGCCTGCCGCCGCAGACGATCGCCCAGATCCTGGACCTTACCCCGGCGCGCTGGGATGCCATCCAGCAGGAAGCGTTGAATGTGCTGGAGCAGGTCATGCGCAGCCGGATCCGCGACCAGGACATGGAGTCCGTGATTCGGACGATTCCGTCGCTGGTCAGCCTTTCCCTGGATGAGACCCAGGCCGGTATCATCTCAGAGCTGGCGGCCGGGTTTGTCACGCCCAACAGCCTGTATAACGAGCAATTGACTCAGCAGGCCAAACAGGCCGCGCGGGAGGCGGTGCCGCCTGTCACCCAGGAATATAAGGCGGGGGAGATCATCGTCCTGCGCGGGCAGATCGTCACACCCGCCCAATTGGAGGCCTTGCGCAAGTTTGGCCTGATCGACGAAACCAGTCCATGGCAGGATTATGCAGGTGCGGGTGGGTTGGTGGTGATGCTTGCCGCGCTGGTGTGGCTGTATTTTTCACGCCGCCGCCTCCAGTTCCTATACAATGCCCGCAGCCTTCTCGTCGTGGCAGTTCTCTTTGTTCTTTTTGGGGTGGGGGCGCGGCTGATCATTCCCGACCGGACCATTCTTCCGTATGCGTTTCCCCTTTCCGGGCTCGGCCTGTTGATCGCCACTTTGTTCGGTGTTGAATCGGGGATGGTTTTTTCCATCGTGATTTCCCTGCTGGTCCCGTATAACCTGCCGAATGCATTTGACCTGATGCCTTATTATCTGTTATCTGCGATCACCGGGGTACTGGTGCTTGGCGCAGCCCGGCGCGTGTGGACGTTTTTCCGGGCTGGCATGGCGGTGGCTGCGGCAGCGATCGCCATGCTGCTGGCATTCCGTGTTCCCTATACGACGATGGATGCAGTGGCGATCCTCCAGCTTGCATCCGCGGCTGTCTTTAGCGGCCTGGCTGCCGCGAGCATCGCACTGTTGCTGCAGTACTTCCTGGCCCAGACTCTGGGTCTCACCACGGCGCTGCAGTTGATCGAAATTTCGCGGCCCGACTTTCCACTGCTCCAGTTCTTTTTGCGGAATGCGCCCGGTACCTACCAGCACAGCCTGCAGGTGGCCAACCTGGCCGAGCAGGCGGCCGAGCTGATCGGTGCGGATGCCCTGCTCACCCGGGTGGGGGCGCTTTTCCACGATGTGGGCAAATCTTTGAACCCGACCTTCTTTATCGAGAACCAGCCACAGGGTGAGATGAACACACATGAGGATATCGATCCGGCAGACGCTGCCATGACCATCATTTCCCATGTGACCGACGGTGTGGCGCTGGCACGCAAGTATCGCCTGCCGCGCCGGATCGACGATTTTATTCTGGAACACCACGGCACCATGCTGACCCGTTACCAATACAACCAGGCTTTGGAGGCCGCCGGGGGCGACAAGTCCAAGGTGAACGAGTCCAAATTCCATTATCCGGGGCCTTCGCCGCACTCGCGTGAAACCGCCCTGCTCATGCTGGCCGATGGGTCGGAAGCCCGCGCCCGGGCCGAGCGCCCGCAGGACGAGGAGTCGATCCGCAGGATCGTGCTCTCCACGATCGAGCATGCACAAAAACAGGGTCAACTGGATAACACCCAGCTCACGCTTCGCGACCTGAGCCTGATCACGAACGCATTCGTGAACATTCTACGCGGCACCCATCACCCGCGCATCTCCTACCCCAAGGAGACCCCGGCGACGATGGATGTCAGCACCGCGCCTGCCAAAAAATGATCCATATTGAATCGGATTTTCCCTTCACGGAAGAATTACTGGAACGCGCCGCACGCGCCGCGCTCGAGCACGAAGCCGAATCGCAGGAGTGTGAGCTTTCGATCGTTTTGACGGATAATGAGCACCTGCAGGAGCTGAACCTCAATTACCTGGGCGTCGATGCGCCAACCGATGTGCTCTCCTTCCCCGCCTCCGAAACAGACCCCGAGTCGGGGGCGCGTTATATCGGCGACATTCTCATCTCGATCCCGCGCGCCCAAAGCCAGGCAGAGGCTGCGGGTCACCCGCTCGAGTCGGAAGTACAACTACTTGTGGTGCATGGCACCCTGCACCTGCTGGGTCATGACCATGCCGAGCCTGAGGAAAAGTCGCGCATGTGGAAAGCCCAGGCTGAGATCCTGGAGTCACTGGGCCTTGGAAATATCCAGGTCCGCGAAGATTAGTTGCAGAGCGGGACTGCCTCGATCGACAGCTATGGAATGAATTTGCATGAGCTTTAAGACCTTCATCACCTCCCGAATCCATTCGTTCCGTTATGCCTTTCACGGCTGGGGATATGTTTTGAGAACCCAGCATAACGCCTGGATCCATTCCCTGATCGCATCCGTGGTGATCGTGCTGGGTCTGTGGCTGGGGATCGAGCCGCGGGATTGGGCCATCCTGGTGCTGACCATCGCCATGGTCTTCACGGCGGAGTTCATCAACACCGCCATCGAGGCCGTTGTGGACCTGGCGAGCCCATCCCATCACCCCCTGGCCAAGGTAGGCAAGGATGTCGGTGCGGCCGCCGTCCTCATCGCCGCCCTGGCCGCGATCCTTGTGGGTCTGCTCATCCTGGGTCCGCCTCTCTGGGCCAAATTAACCATTTTATTTTCCAACAGCTAATCACTGCTCTCTTGTCTCTATTCTCTACTCTCTTCTTTACCCAAACCAAAGGAGTTCACATGCCACTCTCTTTTCAATTCGGAACCGTAGGCTCGCCGAAGGGAACACCCAAAAAGCCGGGTGGCTCGGTGGGTGCCATTGAGTTCTGTAAATCCATCGGGCTGGGAGCGTTCGAGCTGGGCTGGGTGCAGTCGGTGCGCGTGACCGAAGCGACCTGCGCGGCGATCAAACAGTGCGGCTCGGACCAGTGTGTGGATCTCAGTGTCCATGCGCCTTACTTTATTAATTTGAATGCTTCGGATGAAGAGTGGCCCAACAGCCGCAAGCGATTAATGGACGCGGCCCATTACGGCAACCTGGCCGGTGCAACCGATATCATCTTCCATCCCGGTTCCTACTTTGGGAGCGACCCGGCTGAGGTGCTGAAGGTGGCCATCCCGCGCTTGCAGGGATGCGTGGATGAGCTGCGCAAGGCTGGCAACCCGGTCAGGCTGAGGCCGGAGACCATGGGCAAATCTGCCATGTTGGGATCGTTCGAGGATACGCTCCTGATGAGCAAAGCGATCGAGGGAGTGGAGCCCTGCCTGGATTTTGCCCACCTGCACGCCCGTCCCGGCAATGGAACGATGAATACGTATGAGGAATGGAGCGCCCTGTTAAAGGCCTATCAAAAAGCCCTCGGCAAGAAAGCTCTCAAGCGGCTGCACATCCATCTCTCGGGGATCGAGTATGGACCCAAAGGCGAAAAGAATCACCTCGAGCTGTCGAAGGCCGATCTGAATCTCAAAGCACTGTACCAGGCGCTGCAGGATTTCGGCTGCGGCGGGCGCATCCTGTGTGAAAGCCCGATCATGGAAGAGGATGCCCTGAACATGAAAAAAGCCTGGATGAAGATCAGCAAGGAAAAGGAAAAATAAAAGATCGCTGATCCAGCTTGACAACGCCGCACGTATGCCTCCGATCGGGGATCCGCCGGGCGGAGGGTTCATCTCGTACTTTGTCGGTGATCCGCATATCTCCGGCTTTAAGTGAAAAAGCCAGCCATCCATGGATGACTGGCTTTTTAGTTGACAAGGAGGGACTAGTAGCTGCGCAGTTGTGGCCGGCGCATACCACCGAAGAGCACGCCCAGGACCAAGCCGGCTACAAAACCGCCGACATGCGCCATATAGGCCACGCCACCGGTATTGTTGGCTGCGCCAAAGCTGCTGAATAGCTGGAGCAAAAACCAGAAACCGATTACGACCAGGGCCGGCATGGGGATGATGCCTCGACCCATCATGACACTTACCCTTCCACCCGGGAACATCATCAGGTAGGCGCCCAGGACACCGGCGATCGCCCCGGATGCGCCCAGGTTGGGGACATTCGAAGTGGGATTGACCAGCACCTGTGCAAAAGTTGCAGCAATTCCGCATAGAAGATAGAAGATCAGGAACTTGGCATGGCCGAGTCGATCCTCAACGTTATCGCCGAAGATCCACAAATAAAGCATGTTGCCGCCCAGGTGCAGCCAGCCGGCATGCATGAACATTGCGGTAAAGATGGTGATAAATTCGGCAGCCGGGTTCGCCAGTAATTGGCGTGGAACCACAGACCATCGATTGATGAACGCGTCCCCGGCGGTTAACTCCACCAGGAAGAAAAGGACATTAATCGCAATCAAAGCATATGTAACGACAGGTGTTGTTC
>JBLNAU010000399.1:0-5834 GCA_050259515.1 Syntrophothermus sp. | reverse complement strand
TAAGACAATCGATCTTCTGGGGAGTCATCGCCCTGCTGGCGATCGGCGGATTTTTCTTTATTCGCGGCATGGTCACCTGCTGGACCATCACGCCGCTGCCTGGCAGCGCACCCTCCAACTGCGGCACGGTCTCCGGGGGATTGACCGGCCCGACGATCAATGACCAGGGGACGCCGATCGCCCCGGTGCAGAATGCCCCCCCACCGCTGAGCAACATCCCCGACAGCAACCTGCCTCCCGCCTGGGATGGCGCCAGCCGCATCACGGTGCTGTTGATTGGCCTCGATTACCGCGATTGGATCGCCGGGGAAGGCGCCCCGCGCTCGGACTCGATGATCCTGCTTACCATTGACCCGGTCGCAAAGACGGCAGGCACTCTTTCCATTCCGCGTGATATGTGGGTCAACATTCCGGGATTTGGATACAGCCGTATCAACACAGCATATTCCTCGGGTGAAGGCAACAAGCTGCCCGGCGGCGGTCCCGAGCTTGCCCGAAAAACCGTCGAACAGTTCATCGGGGTTCCCATTCAATATTATGCCCAAGTGGATTTCCAAACCTTTGCAGAATTCATCGACCTGATCGGCGGGATCGACATCCACAATGATGAGAACCTGCGCATCGATCCGGTGGGCGGAGGCAAGGACAAGATCAGGATCACCTGCTGTGGTATGCGCCATTTGAACGGCGAGGCGGCTCTGGCCTATGCACGGTATCGCAAGGATAAGGAAGGCGACATCGGCCGTGCAAAGCGCCAGCAAAAGGTCATCCTGGCCATTCGCAACAAGGTGCTGAGCCCTGAAAACTTCCCGGTGCTGCTGGGCAAGGCACGCCAGTTCTATGAGGAATTTTCCGCCGGCATCCGGACCAACATGCCGTTCGATACTGCCATCCAACTGGGTGTGCTTGCACGTGATATCCCGGTGGAGAGCATCAAACAGGGCGTGATCGATTACAGCATGGTGGCTCTGGATAACACCACACTGGGCGGCGCGGATGCCGCAGTGATGAAGCCCCTGCCGGATAAGATCCGTGAACTGCGCGATGAGATCTTTACGACCGGCGGCGCGATCAGTCCCCTCGCTCCTCAGGATGATGTGGCTGCGCTCATGAGGGCAGATGGCGCCCGCGTCAGCGTTCTCAATGGTTCCTTTACTCCGGGCCTGGATGTCAATACCGGAAACTATTTGCTCTCCCAGGGTGTCCAGGTCACGACGGTGGGGAATGCCCAACAGGCCTATAACGCTACGACAATTTATCTGTATGGGCCAAAGCTCTACACCTTGAAATATCTTCAAACATTGTTTAACATCGGTTCGAGCTCGCAGATCATTATTAAACCGGACCCCAACTCACCCGTGGATGTTGAAGTCAGGCTGGGAAATGACTGGGCAAACAGCAACACCATGCCATAAGTGGAAATCCAACGAAAATCCCTTCTCTATGAAAAGAGAAGGGATTTTTTTATACAGAAGTAGGATGCGGGGAAACGTCTTTATTTCTTTATGGCTGCTGGAACGTAAGCTTCATTCCCCCCGAAAAAGTTTCTCCATTGGAAGCCTGGCAGGTGGGGCCGACGAGCCCGGTGGCAATGTCGCTGCCTGCAGCAAGCTGGACTGTATAGGAAACCTCCGGAGTCATGATGAAATCGGCATACCCATTGCCCATCTCGGGTTTTAGGCCGGTGAAGAATTGCTCGGCACCGCCATCCCAGGTGATGTCAATTTCCATGCCGGGCAGCTGCCTGCGGCTCGAGCTGAGTATGACGACCTGGAGGAGCCCATCCGGCAGGTTGGGGTCACAAAGCTCCTCCTGGCTGGTGAGCTTGAAGGGAATCCCCTGCGTGGGTACTGTTGTTCCTGTCGGTCGGACTATGGAAGGCGGGCTGGCGGGTAGTGTATCTGTAGGAACGGCGAGCGGGGTTTCCGTAGGCACGGAGCTGAGATCCGGTGAAAGGGTCAGCGAGGTGGCTGTAGTAGTCTCTCCCACGATTGCCACTTCTTTTGTAACCGGCTTTGTGGCATGGATCGCTCCTGCCTGGCCTTCCTCGAGAGCCGACGCAAGCTTTGCTGCCTGGTCCACCACCTGGGCAGGGTCGCCCTGGGCCAGCATCCGTTGCGCCTGTGCATTCAATACTTCAACGGGATCGGGATCCTTCAAAAGCCGCAGACGGGCCTTGGCGCGAGGGAGATTGCCGCTGGCTGCGTAGGCCGCTGCGATGGCTGAACGATATTGATCCTTGAAGTCTGCCCGCAGGGTGTCCGGGTTGGCATCGGTCACATTCATAGGCGCGATCATCCAGGCATACACAAGGCCCAGGCCAATGCCCACAATGAGCGCGAGCAGGATCTCCCACGGGAAGCGTTTCATGGGCTGATTCCGCTCCAGGCTTGCAGTGCAGTGACCAGCTCCTGCATCTGGACAATGTCCGTATCTGCGAAGCTATTGGCCCGCGCGTACTGCAGTCCGCCCTCGGCAATGTCGGAGGGGGATTGGGAGCCGAAAACCGCCAGACGGCGGGCAGCCAGGCCGGGATCCTGCTCTGACCGGTAGGCTTCGGCGACCATGAGCACATAGTCGGCTTTGTAATCTGATCGAAGTGTATCGGGGGTGAGGTCAAAATAGTCCACCGGGTCCACGAACCAGCCATAGGCCAGGCCAAGTCCTATACCTGCCAGCAATGCGAGAACAATGAACATCCAGCGGGGACGATCTGACTTCATATGAAAAAATATCCGGACAGGCGACCGGCGGCACCCAGAGACACTTCCGTACCGTTGCTGTCTCTCGACCCTGGCGGGATTTGAAAGGCTCTGCCGCGCCGGGCCTGCCCGGACGCAAACAAGGATAACCGATGCAGGAGGGGATGTCAATCGGTAGTCGTGACTCCGAAACCCGTGCAACATACGCTTTTAAGCTCCCCAGATCGCCGCGTAAATTGTCATAACTCCCTGACATACATGACCATCCCTTTAAGGTACATTAAAGGCACAGAGTGAGCAACACTCAAGACATTGATCAAAATATAGCAGGAGGCACAAGATGGATAGTAAAGATTTGGTTCCGCAGGGACATGGTTCAGCAACAAATATGATCAAAGTATCCGCCGACTCACGCACTGCCGCAGTTGCTGGTGCCATTGCCGGTGTCATCCGCGAGCACAAACACGCGGAGGTTCAGGCCATCGGAGCCGGAGCCGTCAACCAGGCGATCAAGGCACTTGTGCTGGCCACTGGTTATTTGAAACAGGATGGGATTGATGTAGCCTGTGTCCCCGAGTTCGCTGATGTGACCATTGAGGATAAGGTAAGGACCGCCATCAAGCTGGTCATCGATCCTCACAAATAACTATTTTTGGATAAAACAAATACCGCCAGGGCAGGGAGTCATGCCCTGGCGGTTGTATTTAAGCCATTGAGAGGGGGTGAGGGGAGCTATCTTATTCGTGCTTTGTTCCATCGGGCAGGGTGGCACCCTCCAATGATTTCGCTTTTTCCAGATCTGATTTGCTGAGCTGGGTTCCGGAAAGGTCGGCCTGGCTCAGGTCGGCTTCGCTCAAGTCGGCTCCAGCCAGCCTGGCGCCACCGAGTTTGGCGCCACGCAGATTGGCACCGATTAGGCCGCCTACACTGAGATTGACACTGCTCAGATCTGCGTCGCTCAGATTGGCTTCATTCAGACGGCATCCCCGCAGATTGGCACCGTTCAGCCTGGCTCCGTTCAGCTTGGCATGGGAAAGATCAGCTCCGCTGAGGTCTGCTTCAAAGAGATCGGCCCCGGCAAGATTCGCTCCCACCAGGTTGGCTCCCTTTAAATTCGTTCCACTGAGGTAGGATTTCGCCAAACCGGCTCCCTGCAGATCGGCACCTTTCAGGTTTGCTTCGCTGAGGTTTATCTTTCCGAGGCTGGCAAACGGAACAAAGGTCTCGCTTAGGTCTGCTCCACACAGGTCTATCACGGCCTCGCGGTCGATCAGACCGGAATCTTTCAGGAAGAGCAGCACGAGCCCTTTCCGGTGTGAATCCAGCCCCCGCAGAACGGACAGTGTCCGGATGCGGGCAACATTCCGCACTTCTTCGGGGGAAAACTTCGACAGCTTGTCCTTCAGTAGAAGTTCCGACATCCGGTCAAAATAGGCCTGGAGCGCCTCTTCCTTCTGGCGATCCGAGGCAATTTCACGCTCCATAGAGGCGTTCTCATCGGCGCGCTGTCGTTCCAGGCTGCGCTGTGAGCGGGTCAGGACGTAGGCACCTGCCACGAGGACGATGGGCAGGAGCAGTAAATCGATCCAGTCCCAGAAGGTTTTTGTTTGCAGGGATGCGAGTGCCGCCTTGCCTGGCCCGCTCCATTCCCAGGCCGGTCTATGGGTGGAGATCCATAGGAAGGCGGGCATGCTTAAAGGCACAATGATTGTCATTCTGAAAAGGCCGGGCAATCCGATTTTCTTCTTTGTTTCCATGATGTTCACTCCGTAGGACAATAATGTGTTCAGACATTTCATTGAAAATCATTACAATAAGCCTCCCCAGGCAATCGAGTACCTGGGGAGGTGTATAGTTGCAAACAGGGAAGCCTGCTACCAACCAACCATCATATTATATACTTCTATGGGGGCGACGACTATACAAGCACCTTACAGTATGATATCGATTTTTGGGAACGTAAAATCCTTTCTTCGTATCTATCCCTGCCAAACCAGGACAAATCCGCTCATTCTTTTACGTTACAATAAACAGGCTTGGAACTCTCCGGCAGCGGCTCCCGTTGCTGCCCATCCCTGAACAGGCGACAAAAAAATTTATGAACAATGAACCTCTCCTGCATGTAAGATGCTTTTTACTGGATATGGACGGAACATTCAATCTCGGAGATGGCATCATCGACGGATCCCTTTATTTCATTGACACGCTCAACGAGCTGGGTATCGATTATCTATTTCTGACCAATAATTCATCAAAACATCGTGGCATTTATGCGGAGAAGATCACCCGGCTCGGGCTGCCCACAGCCGAGGAAAAGGTATTTACCGCCGGGGAAGCCACCGCTCTCTATCTTGCAAAGGAACATCCTGCTGCTTCTGTTTATGTGGTTGGGACACCGGCCCTGGAGGAGGAATTCCGCCGGCACGGTTTTAAGCTCGAAGAGAACAACCCGGAGCTGGCCGTACTGGGATTTGACACCACCCTGACCTATCAAAAACTTTGGAAACTCTGTGACCTTGTCCGAGCCGGGCTGCCCTATATTGCCACCCACCCTGATTTTAATTGTCCAACCGAAACCGGATACATGCCCGATATTGGAGCCATGATCGCTTTTGTGCGCGCCGCCACGGGCCGGGAACCGGACCTGGTGGTGGGGAAGCCGAATCGCATGATCGTGGATGCCGTGGCTCAGAAGTATGGATTCAGCATCGATGAAATGGCCATGGTTGGCGACCGTCTCTATACAGATATTGCCCTCGGCCAGACATCCGGAATTACCACCTGCCTGGTACTGAGCGGCGAATCCACCGAGGAGGATCTTGCGAACTCTCCGTTCAAACCAACCTATACCTTTGCCAATTTAGGCGCGATTGCGGATTGGCTCAGGGCACATTCTTCGCAATAAACTCTTCTGATCATCTATTAAGTACGGTCTTCTTGAAGAGAGGATAAAGTCAATTACTTTCAAATACGAATGCCGCCAGTGTACGAATTTCGGAAATGTTTAAGATTTGTTCGCCTCGTTCGCTCACTCGTGCAATCGTGTAAAGAAAAAATGGATGGCAAAAAAACGTCATCTGCCTGCTTTTGCCGTGTGGATTATAATTTTTGCGAATTATCCGTTAGAACTTT
>JBLNAU010000398.1:0-3348 GCA_050259515.1 Syntrophothermus sp. | reverse complement strand
GGCACTGACGTCCTCCTGGCTGTCAGCGAACGATCCGCCGCGTATGACGCGCTCACCGGAGGCCATCGAATCTTCCTGTGCAGAGGTGTAAGGGTAGTCTCCATAGAGACTGTTGACCCATTCGGAGACATTGCCAGCCAGGTCGAATACCTGGTAGGCGCTCTGGCCGCTGCTAAAACTACTGACGGGCTCGGTGTCCTTCCCACAACCGGCATAATTGGCTTGATCACAGCTGATGTCGTTGCCCGGTGGATAAGTGTTTCCATCCGGACCGCGCGCTGCCTTTTCCCATTCGGCTTCAGTGGGCAGGCGGGCACCCCGCCAGGTGCAGTAATCACTGGCCATATCCCAGGTCACGTAAACCACCGGATACTTCTGATAATCTGATTTGTTGAAGTAACCATTGTGGGTCCTGGAGGCGTCCTTCTTGGGCGGTTTGCACTGGCCCGAGGCGACACAGGCCTTATAGAACGCATTTGTCACTTCATATTTATCGATGTAGAAATCGCTCAGGAACAATTTTTGAGCCGGGGCTTCGTCTTTTGGCCCATTGTCACTTCCCATCACAAACTCTCCCGCGTCGACCAGCATCATGGTAACTCCGCGAAAATCCGTGATTTGCCGGGGGAGCGGAGTTGGCGTGATGGTAGGGGTTTCCGTAGGTCCTTCCACAGTGGAAGTGGACGAACTGGTCACGGGCAGGGCGGCGGGAACATTCCTGCTCCTGGCCGCCGAAACAGCAAAGACAGCAATTGCGGCGATTCCAATGGCTGCGATGACCACCGCCAGGGCAATCGCCTTGCGGCGTGGATTTTCCACCTCCACGATCTCACCTTTCAGAGGCTCAGGGTGAGACAATAGCTCGCGTTGGGCCATGGCGTCGTTAAAGGAGACGAAAGCTTCTTCGGCTTCGATAACCGGCGCGTCCTCCACCGGCACAGGCTTTGCAAGCTGCATCGTATTACTCAGCAGATGCTTGATATCCGCCAGGCTGTCCTTGTAAGGCTTATCCGTAAAATCCACGTATTGAAACCGTCTGAGCCGGAGGGGGACCTTGCAGGGCTTGATGACCACAGGCAGAATCTGCTTGCCCGAGTCGATTGCATAACTTAACTCATCCTTGACATTCTGGGACTCCATCGACTCGGGGGCAAGCACAATCATAAAGGTTGTGGCTCTCTCCACCGCCTTTTCGATCTCATCATCCCACCTTGCCCCTTTGGGGATATCCAGCTGATCGAGCCAGACATCAAATCCCGCTGATTTCAAGTCTCTGGCTAGGCGTACGACGAATGCTGAATTGACCCGGGAATACGAAATAAAAGTACTCATATCCATTCCCTACTTTCTTTTCCCAATCCTGTAACCTTTTCTAATTTGGTCTATTTGTATCATAATTGGGGACGTAATTCAAGTGGCCTCCCCCTCAGATGCCAAATTAAATTATACAGAAATCCACTTTTTCAAACCTCTTATTCCAAGCCAGTCGAAAGAGCTTTGGGATTTTTTACCCCAGGTGGAAGAAACACTACGGCTTTACATCGCTGACACAGCGAAAGCCAACATCATTGTCAAAGGCAGAGGGCGGCTTGGCGTTGCGCAGCGAAGTACGGACAACCTCAACCCCTACATTCCAGGCTCCGCTCCTCACTACCCGCAGGTTCCCTGAATCGGGGCCGGTGGGATTCTGCTCGGGTGAGCTTTGATAGTATGTTTCAGAGTACCAATCCGAGACCCATTCCCAAACATTGCCTGCCATGTCATACACACCGTATGGACTAATACCCGCCGAATACGTCGTCACGTTGGAGGTACTACTGGAACAGCCCAAAAAATTCGCCTTGCTGCAGTCGATACCTTCTCCCCAGGGATACGTGCGTCCATCGGTGCCGCGGGCAGCCTTTTCCCATTGGGCTTCGGTCGGCAGTTTTCCCCCGCGCCATTCACAATAGGTTTTTGCCATGTCCCAGTCCACGTACAGGACCGGATGATCCGCAAATTGCGAGCTCTCATAGGCACTTGTATCGTGAGGGGGATAGCAGGCTCCTGCATTCACACAGGCCCTGTAAAGCGAATTGGTAACCTCATATTTATCAATGGCAAAGGCATCCAAATAAACGCCATGGACAGGCGCCTCATCCATATCCCCGCGATCACTGCCCATCTCGAAATCACCCGCCGGGACCAGTCGCATGGGTACACTTTTGGCATCCATAATATCGGCGGAGGCAACCGGCTCAGCCGGGACTGTAGCAACCGGCGCTGTACTGGTGAGGATAGGGGTTGGGCCCGGCTCAGGCGTGTCGGTGGATGAGAGAGCGGGAAATGAGGATACCCCCTCACCCGCTGGTGGTGTCACCGGATTTCGGGAACGAATAAGCCAGATGACAGGAAGGGCAACCACCAGAAGAGCGATCACTGCCCCCACGATCGCCAGAAACGCGGTGGATCTGTGTTTCGTCCGGCTGGTCGTGGAAGTCAACGGAACAAGCTTTTCTGTATTGAGAGGGCGCCGGGCTCCCTGGTCATTCGATGGTGGAATGACCCTGGAAAGCGCAGCATAGAATTTTGAATCAGGAATCCTTCCCCCACGCACGTCGTAATATTGCGTCGACTCCACCGAAAGCCAGGTTTCATCCCCCGCCAGCAGAAGGGGAAAGATGGGCTTTCGTTTCCTCCTTGCCCTCTGGAGCTCATTCTGGACCCATTCAGAGGCATACGAGTTGGGCGACATAATGAGAAGAAAGGCATCGCAGGCGTCCAGCTGCTTCTGGAGTTCAAGGGGCCAGTGTGACCCGTAGTCGAGGCGCGCATCGATCCAGACGTTGAAACCTTGTGCCTGAAGGCTGTCGGCCAGCCAGTGGGCATATTGCGTATCCTTGTGACTGTAACTGATAAAGATGGTTCCCATGGCCAATACCTATTCCAAATCGAAACAATAAGGATGAAGGAAATTATATGACTAATTCCTTCAAAAGAATGTTCTTTTAAGTAGAGACCGGGTCCACATTCGAGGAGGCGCTAGATTCCTCACAAACGCAAATACATCTGGTAAGATAGCGCCCATTCAGGCATTCCAAAGAAAGGTATGAGAATCATGACCTGCATGTGTACACGGCGGGGCTAGCGCCACCGCCTCTGAACCCAGAGACACCTGCACTTGCACAGTGCAAGTGACAACGGCTGACTGCCGCACCGGTGGGCTTGACCCCGATAACATAGGGACGGACTGCAATCCGTCCCTTTCGTTGCCCCCATCGAATGCAAAGCTGAGGAATTCCCCGGCATGGCAGAGAGCCGTGTTTTTTTTTTAGCAAACAAAAAAAACACAAAAGGAGCAAAAAGAAT
>JBLNAU010000397.1:0-2689 GCA_050259515.1 Syntrophothermus sp. | reverse complement strand
TCGCCATATTTTGGGTCTTTCCTCAGAGCGGCGTCATAGCAGGACAGGGCACGGTCATCCTGCCCCAGCCTGCGATATGCGACCCCCAGGCTGGTTTGAGCGACAACATGAGCTGGATCCTCTTTGACCGCCCTGGATAATTCCTCCACCGCTTCGTCATACTTTTCACTTAACCCCAGCTTGACCCCCTGCACAAAATGTGACTCGGCTTGCTTTACCGGCCTGGGTGGGGATTGCACCGGGGCGGGTTTCGCCACCCCGTGAAAAGGTGTATTGATTGGAGGCCTGTTCTCCCTATGCGGCGGCGTAGCCGGAGCCTGGGGAGGGATCTTTTTCTCAGGCGGGATCTCCTTGCGTACCGGGTTCTGTGGAGGGCGCGCCTCTTTATTACTAACAGGCTGGATCTTTTCCGGAACTGGCTTCACCGGCTGGGTCGATTTTTTTTCTTCCTCCGGCCTGTCCTGCTCTTCCACCGGATCGACCCGGGAATGAAGGATAATCGGTTCATCCGGCGTATCCTCCTCATCTTCCTCATCCACGAACGGATCGGAATCTTCCTGGGACCCGGCTTCCTCCAAAAAAGGGACCGGCAGGGGAACCTTTGGGAAAGAGGTAAGCCAGGCTTCTTTGATCGCCTGCAGCACTTTTTCCTTCAAGGCCGGATTCTTGAATTCATGTTTGTGCCAGAACGGGTAATTGAGGAAGACCGCCTTATGGTTGCGCTTGATCTCCAGGTAAAAGTCCATCCGCTTGTACAGGTAGGAGTTGGTGAGCAGCGTGAACTGCTCGACGGCGTTCTTGCCCTGCAGGCCGAACTGATCGGGGATAAATCCCTGGAACGCCTCCGCAAAATGGGCTTCGACCACCTTGATATGGCCGGTGATATGCCGGTTGAATTCATCCATCTGCTCGGCCGGTATCCAGTATTCCTGGTGTTGTGATCCCCCCACTGCGTGCTGCTCGAATTTGTCGATGTACTCATCCTCTACTTTAAACTCGGTCACATACCCGGCAAGCTGTCCGTTTTTCGCATTCCAGCCGGAGGCGGTTTGGCGCGCATACGCCAGGTCGAGGACCGGGTAGAAGATGGGTTGTTGAGGCTGGCGCGCAGGAAAGGCTTTCATGCCGCTGTCATAGATCAATTCCATTTCCTGCAAACCAACCGGACGATAAAGGATCATGTTGTGATTATCCTTGCCTACAGGATGCCTCGCCGGGATAAAACTTTTTCGATCTGCTGGTAACTGATCCCATAGCGGGCAGCGATCTCCCGGGCATAGCTCCGTCCGAGCGGTGGACGGATTTCCAGTCGGTACCGGTTTCGACTCTCGTTCCCGTTCACCTGCGCGGCTGCATCTATAGGAGACGCCACCACGCTGATAATCTTACTATCCCCTGCCACCGACGCATTCAGCTCGTCCACACCGTTTGCCAGCTCGAGCAGGTGGGTAGAATAAATCGCCCGAGCCCCGATCCGGCGCAGGATGCGCAGGATGTCCTGGGCCAGGTACAGGCTTTCACTGAAGTTCGTGCTGGAGAGCGATTCGTTCAGCAGCACCAGGCTGTGGCGCGTGACCTGCTCGAAGATCTTCCCCAGTCGTATGGCCTCCTCCCCAAACCGTCCCGCGCCCGCTTCGGGTTTTTCCTCCAATGGGAAATGGGTGAAGAGATGGTCCAGCGGGCTGATCCGGGCCTGCCTCCCCGGCACATAACACCCCAGCTGCGCCAGGATGTGCACCACTCCCACGCCCTGGATATAGGTAGTCTTTCCACCGCCATTTGGCCCGGTCAGGATGAGAATATTTCCCTCCGGCCCCATACGGATGTCATTCTGGATGATCCCGGGTCCGGCATCCTCTTCCTTTTTCATTTGTCTCAGAGCCAGGTGGATGTTATAGGAGTCCTTCACTTCACACAAGCGCTCTTCGATGGGAGCGATCTGCGGGCGGCACAGGGGCAGTCGCATTTTCTCCAGCCGCCGGATGAGCCGTACGGCACCCAGGTAAAAGATCAGGGCCTGCCGCAAACCTGTGAACAGTCTGCCGTGGATGCCGGCATACTGCCGGAGCTGGTCGGCCAGGGGGATAGCGGTCTTCTCCAGCACCCGGGCCAGGTCCGCAAACAGGGGCACCATCAGCGGGTCGACCGGCTCATCGCGCCCGGAGGTTTTTTGGGGTACCGAATGCAGGGGAGCGATCCCACCCTGACCGGTCTGCACCCCGAACAGCCTATTCCATAACGACTGGTCGGTAAACGGTTTTTCATTGACCGAGAGAAGCGTCGCCTCGACCGGGCGCAGGCTGGGGTCGAGGTTGACGCCGATCGTGATGCTGGCGCTGCCCTGCATCCGGGAGAGGATCGATGGCAGCTCGACGAGCAGGCTTTGATACATCGCATCGTTCCGGGCCCGGCGGACCTCCTCGCGCAGGCTGCGCAGCCCGGGCGAACGGATCCGGTCCCCCGCCGCATCCAGGGCCGGTCCCATACCCTCGAAACAGTCGATGATACTTTGAAGCTCTTCTGCCCGCCGGACGACCTCATGCAGCCAGCTCATCTCCGGAGTCAGGCGGTGGGAATATCTGAAAAGTGAATTGACCACAGGCAGCAGGGCAGTGAACTGATCCACCAGGTCCGGGTTGGCAAGCAGGTCGTCGAGCACGTCCTGGCGATAGGAGATCGCCTGCGGGTC
>JBLNAU010000396.1:0-4064 GCA_050259515.1 Syntrophothermus sp. | reverse complement strand
ACGAACAACAACTGCGCCGTTCTCGATAATTCCCAGAGTGCCAAGGGCATGGCCGCGCTGCGGTCCGCCTGCGAGGGTAAGAAGCTGCGAGGAGGAATGGATGAGCATGAGTTAGAGTCCCGGGGTGAGAGGAGGGATTGGTGAAGTAATTTAACCACAGGTGACAATGAGTCCGGCCTATATGATTTGCCATCGAACCAAGGGACATTGTACTCTTAACTCCGAACAGCACGGCGAAATATTTGTGGACTAGCTCAGACGGAAGCGTGATTGATGCTGCAGGTTCACAAACATGATCAGCCACGGAGTTCACGGATGGGCATCGTTCATAACCCATGAAATCCGCGGCTGCTTTTACCGGCAGAAGGTATTTTCTTATTTCGATTTATTCACGAATTGGAAATAGCCGAATGCCACCGCGATGAACAGATAGACCGCGGTCACCACCCAGCCAAACCCGCCCATGACACCAATGAGAGTGGCACGTAAGGCAACAAAGGTTCCCAGAATGCCAGCGATAAAATTTCCGGTATTGATCGCACCGGTCGCCTGGGGATCAGTAACATCCCGGGCGAGAAAGGTGGTCACGCCACCCACGACGAGTTCCACGGCAACGAGTTGTGCAAGTGTGCGTGTGCCCGGGGTATTCTCCATGCCAAACAGGCCAAGCAGGAAAGGAGCCATCAGGAAAAAGCCAAGTGCAAAGCCGAGCGATACGATGGTGTTGAGAAGATAGAGATTGCGAAGTTTCATGGGATCCTCCTGTGTTTGCAATAATGCTTTCCTCCCTACCAACACAAAAGAGTCAAAAAAGGTTCGGTGCCGCTATTTTGAAAGGAATCAGATCTCCTTTTTCAGCAGGTAGGTTGTAAGATTGCCCTGCACCGGCGGCATCTCATAGATGAAGATCAGTTCATGCTCATCGACCAGGGCCGGCTCCCATTCAGGAAAATCAGCAGAGATGGAAACCAGGCGCGCTCCTTTTTTCATCTGCGCTGCAAGGTGGGAGGCAAGTTTCGTCACTTCCCTGGAGGTGGCATACACAAAGACAACATCGGCATCCTGCAAGCTGGCCCGATAAAAGTTTCCCCAGCGGATCTTGACCCGGTCCCCGAACCCGCTCGCAGCAGCACGCAGCCAGGTCCATGCATACTGGACGGGTCCGATCTCGATGCCAACCGCCTTTGCACCAAAGTCGCGCGCCGCGATGAGCAGCACCCGCCCATCCCCTGCCCCCAGATCATAGAGTGTCTCATTCGATTGGAGCTTCGCCAGCTCCAAAGCATGCCGGATGCGCTCAGGTGTCGTCGGAACCGGAGGCAGGCCATACAATGCGGGGACAAGGATCCAGGCCAGGACCACCACAAAGAGCAGTACGCTGAGCCAGAAGGCCGCCAGGATGATCATGCGTTGCTTTTCTCCGCCCGCCGGAACCAGGCGAGGATACGCGGAATAATGACGATCTTTTGCGTCAGCTCGGCCAGCGCCAGCAGGGCAAACAGGTTGAATACCACCGCCAGCAGCGTGACCGGCAGAAATCCGAACTGCTGATAAATAAATGTAGCGAGGAGAGCGCCGATCATGCGTCCCAGCGAATGACCGGTAAGGTTAAAGGATAACATGGTTGCCCGGGCGCTTGGCAGCACCTCGGTCATCAGGGGAATATGGCTTACCATCACGTACTCAAATGTAATATAGAAAAGGAATAGACCGACCAGCGCGCCGGCTTCCGTTTTTCCGATCATGGGCAGCAGCAATGCGGCGACGGCATTACCGCCCAACCCAAGAACCAGGGCACGCGGCTTGCCAAGCCGGTCCGTGGTCAGGGCGACCAGACCCTCCCCGGTCAGCTCGGAGATCCCAATCACTGCAGAGGCGCCTGCAAGCGCGGCGATCTTCAATCCGAATGAATCCTCGAGCCATACTCCGAAGATCAGGTTCACCAGCTCATTGGCAGCACTCGCCCACAGCGCAATGCTGATCCCTGCCAGGGCGGGAACATGGGTCACCACTGCGCGCAGACTGTTATAGGATGAAAATACCTCCTGCCGGTGAACATCTTTTCCGCCCGGAATCATCCGCCAGATGGCTGCGAACATGAGCAGTCCCAGCGAAGCCAGCAAGGGGAAAGGCGCCTGCCAGCCATACGTCGCGATCAGGTATCCCATCAGCGGGACGCCCAGGATAAAGGAGAGCGACCAGGCCACCTCCGTGACTGCCAGCGCAGTGCCGCGCCTCTCATACGGGACGCGGTCACCGACATACGCCTGCATGGAAGGATCAAAGAGATACTTTCCAAGGATGGTCAGCAGCAGCGCGATCCCGAACGTTACAAAGCCCGGACGAATGGCAACCAGTCCCATGCCGGCTGTGAACATGACGATGCCGGCAAGCATTCCGAACCGTCGGCCGCGGGCATCTGCCACAGAGCCGAACAGCGGAGCAAACATCCCCACGAACGAACGGGCGGTGACCATAAAGGAAACGGTTGTCAGATCCACGCCCATCCCGCGCGCGAAGACAGCCAGAAATGGATAAACCATCCTGTGCATCGTGTTCATCACCATGCGCAGGAACATGAAAACAATGAGCTGAAAGCGGATACGCATGTTTATTTCATGAAATGTGGGCAAGAATACCATAAAAGCCTGGCAGAAAGCAGGCCAACCAGTTAATCAGACAATAATTGTCTAATTACTTCCATCACCCCTTTTGAATGATACCCAATACTATCCTCTCGATCATTTTGTTTGTTACAGTGTTTCACATCTATTTGTGAATATATGCATGGACAGTGAAGGAAAAACCATGAATATGAGTCTTGAAACTGAAGTCACCCAGCTACACGCTGAAATCTGTGCCGGGCTGGCAGATCCCAATCGTATATTGATCCTGTATGAGCTCTCCCAATCCACCCGGAATGTGACCGAGCTCGCCACAAACCTCAATATGCCGCAATCGCTGGTCTCGCGTCACTTAAAAATCCTGCGCGAACGAGGGATGGTTTTTTCAAACCGGAAAGGAACAGTGATAGAGTACTCGCTGGCCGATGACCGCCTGATCCAGGCGCTGGATTTGCTCAGGGCTGTCATGCGGGATGGCCTTGCAAAGCGCGCCGAGCTCATCGAGGCGCTGGCATAGCCTGCAACGGTTGTAAAAAATCAAAGAGGCCACTGATGGAGTGGCCTCTTTTGATTCGTCATGAATTATGCAGACTCTTTCGTGAGATTCAAGAAGATGAGCGTCAGGAAAAAAGCGGCCACCAGGGTAAGGACAATCAGCGCCAGAAAAAATCCGATGATTAAATAATTCCCCGAATTGAAGATTGGCGACGGCGGCGGGTGCATGATGTTGCTGGCGGATGAGAAAGCCACACGCAGGATAACAATATAAATAATGTTTGCCAGGGAGGTGATCCAGTTGATGTTGATCAGCCACAATCCCACCTGCAACAGCACCCCTGTGACAGCGAAGATCACTGCCAGGCGAAAGCGCGGCTCGGAAAGGAACAATCCATTCCAGTTGGATTCCATGGCCCACAGCGAAAGTGGAAGATATGTGAGCCAGAAGAAAATACCGGTCCGGCCCAGGGCAGCCGACCAGTGGTGGAAAGGTATCCGCTTGGTAATCAGGGCGAACGCACCGGCGATCGCGGCTGCGAAAAAAGCCACTTCGGAAGCCAGCACCCAAGCACCATGCAGATAGACGACACGCACATTGGAGCCAAGCGTTTTTTCCTCGGGGCCAAATAGAGCCAGAAGAGCGATTAAAATTACGGTTACGATGAACAGGATGAGTGGTGTTCTGATCTTTGACATGGCCCGATTTTACTCGAAAGGATCTCGGGCTGAGCTGCGCCGAAGCGCAGAACCCATAAGGAAACTGAATGACGGACCAACCTCCAGCCAGTATTGCCCTTGAGAAGATGAATGTCCCCCATCGCGTCTTTATCCATGAAAAGCCGCTGATGTCATTCGAACAGGCAGCCGCTGAAAGGAATCAAAGGCCGGAACAGATCGTTCGCAGTATTCTCTTTCAGATCCGGCCGGACGAGTTTCTGATGG
>JBLNAU010000395.1:0-3316 GCA_050259515.1 Syntrophothermus sp. | reverse complement strand
CAAGAGCTGCGCCAAACCAGCGCTTGTTATATCCGGCAATTTGTCTGCATGCTCGAACCATGTGGATGAATTCATTATAGGTACATCCAAAGCCTGGGACCGTACAAAAATTAGAAATATTTGGAGCGTTACAGAAGAAGCTTAACCTTCGCTTCCCTGAAATTCATTACGCCGCTACCTGAGGGCATTCCTTATCAATCCGAATAGGGAGTTGCTGCTTAGTCGGAAACATTTTCAAAGGAGAAGAAGAAATGAAACGTATCGTAGTATTGGTTGTGCTTCTCGCCGCGCTCCTCCTGGCGGCATGTGGTCCGGCTGCCGCTCCAGCACCGGAAGCCTGCAAGGCCGAACTTGGCTGTGCGATCATTAACAAGGGCCAGACGATCAAAATTGGCTTTGCCGGGCCAATGACAGGGGACTATTCACAATTCGGGATCGACATGTCCAACGCCATGAAGTTGGCCGTTTCCGACATTGGCGATGTCCAGGGCTGGAAAGTTGAGATGGCCATCGAGGATGATGGCGGTGGGGCCGAGGGCGGCGCGGCTGTGGCCAACAAGCTGGTATCGGATGCCACCTTTGTTGCCATGGCGGGACATGCCTTCTCGGGAGCCACTGCAGCTGCCATGCCCATTTATGAAAAGGCTGGCGTCCCGATGATGTCCCCCTCCGCTACAAATCCCGATCTGACCACCAAGGGTTCCACCGTTTTCAATCGCAACGCTTTCACCGATACCGAACAGGGCATCGGCGCTGCAAAGTATCTGTTCGAAAAACTGGGCATCAAGAAACTGGCGCTCATGCACGACGGCACCGACTACGGTCAGGGACTTGCCAATGTCGTCAAGGAAAATTTTGTTTCGCTCGGTGGGGAAGCCGTGGCGTTTGAAGCCATCACCCCGGGTGAATCGGACTATAGTGCGCCTCTTGCAGCCGTGGCTGCCACGCAGCCCGATGCTCTGTATTTCGGCGGCTACAACGCCGAAGCCTCCGTGCTCGTCAACCAGATGGAGCAGGCTGGACTATCCGGCGCCGTGTTCTTCAGCGGCGATGGCATTTATGGCAAGGATTTCCTTTCGAAGGTCGGGGATAAGGGTGAAGGCGTTTACGCAGCAACCCTCGTCCCGCCCGGAACGGATCCGATTCTCAAATTCAACGCGGCCTACCTGGAAGCCTACGGCACGGAAGCCGGCGTCCTGTCCCCCTATACCTGGAACTCTTACGATGCGGTCAGCGCTTTGATCTCCGCGATCAAGAGCGTGGCAATCGTCGATGGTGAAACCCTGTATATTCCGCGCGCTGAGCTCGTGAAGGCTGTGCGCGGCCTCGAGGATTTCCAGGGGATCTCGGGCGTAATTACATGCCGTGAGAACGGCGAGTGCAATGCCTCAGGGCCGGTCTTCTATGTGGTCAAGGGCGGCCAATGGGTCCCTGCCGAGTAAGTCAAACGAAACATCCTTTGTCTCATCGAAACGGATGAGGCATTTCTGGGGATTGTCATGGTTTCTGTCATGGCAATCCCCAGCCTATGAGGTGTCATCATTATATGGATAAGCCAACCTTAACTTCGACCATAGGCAAAGTGCGTTTCAAATTTTCGATCCGCACCGTTGTCGGAATCATCGTCAGTTTGTTTCTTCTGTGGCGGGTTTATAGCGTTATCGTCATCCAGCATAATTTTGGCGCCGATACCTGGGTCCGTTTTGGCCTGTCGGGTTTAACGCTGGGCGGCATGTATGCGCTCATCGCCATTGGCTATACACTTGTTTATGGCATTATGTTTATGATCAACTTCGCGCATGGCGAGGTCATGATGGTGGGGGCATTCACCGGCTATTTTGTTTTCGAGATATTGCGCTTCATCGCAACCCCGACAGCTGCCAATCCAGATTTAAATCTATTGAATGGCCATCCCTTTTTTTCCATCCTGCTTGCCTTTCTCCTGGGAATTTCCATCTCTGCGATGGCAGGCTTTTACCTGGAAAAAATTGCCTACCGGCCCCTGCGCAATGCACCTCGTTTGATCCTGCTCATCACAGCCATTGGCGCATCGATCGCCCTCCAAAACCTGGCCATGCTGCTGTTTGGTCCGCAGCGTAAAAATGTCATCAACCCGGATATTTTGGACCGAAGCGCCGGCTGGATCTTGCATATCAGCGGACAGGATGTATTAATCTCCTATACCGGCATCTTCTCCCTGCTACTTTCCTCCCTGCTGATGGTTGGATTGTATCTCCTCGTACAGCGAACCCAGCTCGGACGCGCCATGCGCGCGGTGGCCCAGGATAAAAATACAGCCTACCTGATGGGCGTGGATGTGGATGATGTTGTCAGCAAGACATTCATGATCAGCGGTGGGCTGGCCGGCGCAGCAGGAGTGATGTGGGCCATTCACATGGGTCTGGTAAATCACTACACCGGCTTCCTGCCCGGGATCAAAGCCTTCACCGCGGCGGTCATCGGAGGCATTGGCAGCATCCCGGGAGCCATGATCGGGGGTCTGTTGCTCGGCACCATCGAATCGATTGGCCCCGCAGCCCTCGGGATCGACTTCCAGCTCAAGGATGTGATCGCGTTCTCCATTCTTGTGCTGGTTCTGATCGTCCGCCCGTCCGGTATATTCAGCGAAAAACTTTCCGAGGAAAAACTATGAGATCACCGGCTTTGGATAAAGGCATTCGCACGGGGGTGATATTTGGAGTGGTCATTGTCATCATGTTTCTGATCGGTTTTACCGCAGCAGGCGCGGGACTCATTGGAAAGCTTTTTGGCGCTGCCTCTTCCTACAGTACGCCATGGCTGGGCTTTTTCATGATCTTCATGGTTTTGATCGGGATATGGGCAGGAGCATCAGCCGCACACCGTCCGTTGACAGACGTACCCGATTCATTCAAGGATGCCGCGGTAGCTGGAACAGCCGCCGGGTTTGTCAGTGGTTTGTTTGCTGCAGTCATCGGGATCATTTTTGGGACACTGCTCAGCAACAAAATCGACCCACGGACGTATCTACCCTCCGTCTCGCCCGAATCGATCCGCATGTTTCTCTTCAACCAGTCTGCGCTGGCTGGAAGTCAGATGCTGCTTATTCTGCTGACCCTCTCCGGCCTGGCAGGTGCGGCACTCTCGTTCTTCGTGCGTCATAGTGACCGCGTGAAGTCGGGTGGACGAAAACTTTCCAGTTCCCTTTCGGATGCGGCCCACTCCAAGGGAGTAACTGCCGTTACACACAATAGATATTCCCGCCTTGCCCTCCTGTTGCTCATTGCCATCCTCCTGCTCGTTCTGCCGCGTACATGGGGCAGTTACTGGAATTACG
>JBLNAU010000394.1:0-5156 GCA_050259515.1 Syntrophothermus sp. | reverse complement strand
CCATCCATCTCGCCGGTCTGTCGCAAGTAGACAAACAGGCGATCGTTTCCATAAACACTTGCATCGCCAACCGGCTCCAGCGGAACGGGCAGAATGCCCTTTCCATTTTTTCCGCTGGACTCGGCGATGATCTGCTCGATCCATCCAGTAAAGGCGGACAAAGGCGCGTCGGCCAGGACCGTCAGCTTGTCTCGGCCCTGGAGAGCCGCCTCGCCGATGAGCGCTCCGAGCGCCAGCCCGGGGTTGCGGGCGGCCGGAACACTGCGACCCGGCAAGTTTTGCTCTTCGACCGACTCAGGCTTCACACCGTCCAGCCCGCCGGGAGCAGCGTAGCACTGAGCCCGCATCCATTCGGCGCGGCCGATAAACCGGTTCAAATCGATGCCCAGCAACGCGGCCGGGACCATGCCAAAATCCGTCAACGCAGAGAAGCGCCCGCCCACTTCCTGGTCTGAGAAAAAGATCTTTCTAAAGTTGTTCTTGCGGGCGAGGGCTTCCAGGGATGTCCCCGGATCTGTAGTGACGATAAAGCGCGAGCCATCGCCGTTGCTCAGCTTCCAGAAATAATCGAAGGCAGCCATCACCTCAGCCGTGCCCCCTGATTTACTGGCGATGATGTACAGGGAGGAGTCAGGAGGATAATTTTCTCCTGCCAATGCCACCTGCTCCGGATCGGTTGAATCGAGAATGGCAAGTGAGAGTGGAGCATCGATCTTGGCTGCCGCAAAGAGTGAGCTGAGAACTTCTGCGGTCAGCGACGAGCCGCCCATGCCCAGAACAAGCACCCGTTTGATTCCCTCCTTGTGGATTGCATCTGCAAATTCCTGATAAGCCGGAATGAGATCCCTCGCCTTGAGCGGCGAATCCAGCCATCCCATCCGGATCTTTACTTCGTTTTGTCCAGCCGGATCGGTCGTCCACAAGGTGGGGTCATGAGCCCACAAGCGATTTTGGACAGAGTCCTCCTCGAGCTGGGCCATTCGCTTCAAAACGGAAGCTGCCAGAGGTCCGAGCGATCCAACGGAGGCCTGTCTGCGTTTTTCAATCGTCTCCAGCAATTGCGAGAACGCATCTGCAAAAGACTTGACTCCTTCGTCCTCCAGTTCCTGGGTGACGATATCCATGGAAATGCCAACTGCCTTGAGCCTTTCCAAGGCCGCCTGCGCGTCTTCAAGATTGCGCGTGATCGTGACCTCGGCAATGCCGTGATCGCGGAAGGCTTCCAGGGTTTGAGGGGGAACGGTGTTAACCGTTTCAGGACCGATCAAATTATCGATATAGATCGTATCGGGATAAGCCGGGTTCTTTGTACTGGTGCTTGCCCACAAGGGACGCTGTACGCGCGCGCCCTTCACTTTCAAGTTCTCCCAACGCCGACCGGCGAAGGTTTTTTGAAACTCATCATAAGCAAGTTTTGCATTTGCAATGGCCGCCTTGCCGCGCAGATCGGAATCCTCCGGCAGTTTTGCATCGATCTTGGTGTCCACGCGTGAGACAAAAAAGGATGCGACCGAGGCAATATGATTGATGGGCTGCCCGGCTGCAACACGATCCTCCAGCCCGCTGAGATAGGCTTCCATGACCTCGGCATAGCGCGCCAGGGAGAAGATCAGGGTGATGTTGATGTTCAATCCCGCCGCAATGGCCTTGCGGATGGCTGGAATACCCTGGGGAGTGGCGGGAATCTTAACCATCAGGTTCGGCCGCGCCACGCGCACCCAGAGCTGTTCCGCCTGGGCAACCGTTTTATCCGTGTCATGGGCGATGTCGGGACTGACCTCGATGCTGACGTATCCATCCCCGCCATTCGTCTCTTCATATAGCGGGAGAAATGCCTCGCAGGCACTCCGGATATCTTCAACAGCCAGTTGCCAGAAGATCTTTTCCGAATCCCAGCCCGCCCAGGCCAGTGATTTCAACGCCGCATCATAGTCAGTGGATTTGGCAATGGCCGCATTAAAGATGGACGGATTGGAGGTCACACCGCGGATATCGCCGCGCTGGATCATGGCCTTGAGCTCGCCGCTATCCAGCAGTTTCCTCTGGATGTTGTCATACCAGATGGATTGTCCGAGTTGGGTTAATTTTTGAATAGGATTCATAATTTGTTCCATTTAAATTGGAAGTCTGGAGGCTGAAAAGCTGAACCATGGGAACCGGCAACGCTTTTCCCTACCGTTCCAGGCTTCCTTTATCCTCGAGGGTATGGATCTTTGCCACCCGGCGCGCCAGTCTTTCCCCGCCTGTGTCATTGCCAATATAGCGGGCATTGAGAAAGGCATTTACCAGGGAAATCGCCAGCTCGGGTCCGATCACGCGCCCGCCGAGACACAGCACATTCATATCATCGTGCAGCACACCCTGTGCCGCGGAATAGGTATCGTGGCATATGGAGGCATATACACCCTTCATTTTATTCGCCGCGATACAGGCACCCACGCCCGAGCCGCACACCAGGATGCCGCGTTCCGCCTCTCCCGTCTGTATGGCCCGTCCAACTTTTTCAGAATAATCCGGGAAGTCAACCGGGTCGGCACTATTCGTCCCAACATCGATCGGTTCGTGTCCCGCCTTGCGAACCGCGTCTAGCACCGTGTTCTTGAGCGGGAAACCGGCATGGTCAAATCCAACAACAACTTTCATTTTTCCTCTGAGGTAGGTGACGGATCATCGCCACTAGGATATCAAAGCCTTGGCCCGGGCAACCACGCTGCCCACCGTGAACCCAAAGCGTTCAAAGATCACTTGATAGGGAGCGGACGCACCATAATGATCGATGCCCAAAACGGAGGATGCATAACGTTCCCACCCAAAAGTGGCTGCTGCTTCGACAGCCAGCCGGGCGGTGATATTTTTTGGAAGCACTGACTCGCGGTACGCCTCGTCCTGCAGCTCAAACAATTCCCAGCTTGGGAAGGAGACAACCCTGACCCCATGTCCCTCTGCCGAAAACTGCTTTGCTGCTTCCATGATGAGGTTGACTTCCGAGCCGGATGCCATCAGGATCACTTCGGGTGTACCAAAGTCCTTCAGGACATACGCACCCTTTTCCACCATTCCCGTATTTGTCCCTTCCAGGGTAGGAACAGCCTGGCGGGTCAGGGCAAAAGCATACGGTCCATTGCGGCGCGAAATGGCGATCTTCCAGGCCTGGGCAACCTCATTTGCATCCGCGGGGCGGATCACGGTCAGGTATGGAACGGCCCGCAAGGCCGCCAGATGCTCGATCGGCTGGTGCGTTGGACCATCTTCACCAAGGCCGACGCTATCATGGGTGAACACAAAAATGGACGGAATGCGTGAAAGCGCCGCGATCCGGATCGCAGGCTTCATGTAATCCGAGAAAACCAGAAAGGTGCCGCCATATGCGATCAATCCGCCGAACAGATTCAAACCGTTCAGAGCTGCACCCATGCCATGTTCGCGCACCCCGAAGTGCAGGTAACGCCCTGCCGGGTTGTCCTTTTCAAAATCACCGGCTTCCTCGAACTTGGTATTGTTGGAAGGCGTCAGGTCCGCCGAACCACCCATGAGTTCAGGGAGCTGCTTGGAGAGGGAATTCAACACCTTGCCGGAAGAGGCACGGGTCGCCATCCCCTTCGCGTCCACCGGGAACGAGGGAAGCTCGGTATCCCAGCCATCGGGCAGCTGCCCGCTCAGGCGCCTTTCCAATTCAGCACCCAGGGGAGGATAGGCCTTTTTGTACTCCTCCATCTGTGACGTCCAGGCGGCTTCCTGATCACGGCCGCGCTCCACCGCTTCACGATAGAACTCGAGCACATCGCCTGGGATCAGGAAACCCGGTTCCACAGGCCAGCCCAGATTTTCCTTGGCAGCTTTTAGCTCCTCTTCACCCAGCGGCTCACCGTGGGCTTTTGATGTTCCCTCTCGGTGCGGCGAGCCAAACCCGATGATGTTGTGGACCGCGATCAGGGAGGGACGCGGGTCTGCCTTGGCAGCCTGGATAGCTGCATCGACTGCCTCCACGTCGTTACCGTTTTCCACCTTTTGCACATGCCAGCCATAGGCTTCGAAGCGCGCACAGCGGTCCTCTGTAAATGCCAGCTCGGTCGAGCCGTCAATGGAGACGTTGTTATCATCATATAGGTAGATGATCCGTCCCAGCCGCAGGTGGCCGGCGAGAGATGCTGCTTCTGATGAAACCCCTTCCATCAGATCCCCATCGGTCACAATGCCGTAGATATGCGATTGAATGATTTCGAAATCCGGCTTGTTGAAGGTTGCCGCCAGATGCGTGGCGGCAATGGCCATTCCAACGCCGGTCGCAAACCCCTGACCGAGAGGGCCGGTCGTGGTCTCCACGCCAGGTGTCAGACCATATTCCGGGTGGCCCGGGGTCCGGCTTTCGAACTGCCGGAAGTTCTTGATCTCATCGAGAGCCAGGTCATAGCCCGTCAGATGAAGAAGAGAGTAGAGCAGCATGGAGCCATGCCCTCCCGAAAGGATGAATCGGTCACGCCCCGCCCACTTCGGATTGCGGGGGTTATGGCGCAGATGGCGCGTCCACAAGGTAAATGCCATCGCTGCGGCTCCCATGGGGAGTCCCGGGTGACCCGAATTCGCCTGCTGGACGGCATCCGCGGAAAGGAACCGTATGGTATTGATTGCACGAGTCTGGAGATCTTCTGTCATAATATCCTGCCTCTTTGGGATGCTTCATTTTACCATCGGAGCATCAGGGATATAATCAGGTTATTCTTTTGGTTGCCGGGAGATATCATTTGCATCACTTCACAGCTGTCGCAGAACAATTTACTCCACAAGGGCGGGTTCTTGAGGTACGCGAGTTTGGGAACGGGAATATTAACGACACTTACCTCGTCACCACAGACTCAAACGATGAAACTCATTTCGTATTACAGCGCATTAATACACAGGTCTTCAAACAACCGAAGCTGATCATGCAAAACATGCGCATTTTCACGGACCATATGCGCCGACGCGCCCGTGAAGAGGGTCATTACTGGCACATGCCCCGTGTCTTGAAGACCCGGGAAGGTCGGGATTTTTATCTGGATGCGGAGGGCAATTTCTGGCGTGCCATCAGCTATGTGGAAGGGGCACGGTCCTTCGATACGATCAGCAGCACCGAGCATGCCAGGGAGGTGGGACACGCCCTCGGCACCTTTCAGCAC
>JBLNAU010000393.1:0-5683 GCA_050259515.1 Syntrophothermus sp. | reverse complement strand
TCGTGAGTTTCATTTTGCACCTCCAATACTGTGCTGGTGGATGGACGAGAGAGGCAAAATGAAAGTTCCCCGGGAAGCGCCTTGTTACAGAACTGTCACATTCTGTCACATTTGTCACATGGAAATTTTCACCGTTTTATTTCCCCTGTTGTTTCTGAAGAACCCTGGCCGATAAACATCTGTTGCACTTGATTAACAAATACCTAAACTACGGGTACAATACAGTCCAATCTATTCTTTTCCCCACCTGGAATGGTGGGTACCTCTATCTAAAGGAGAGTTCCCCATGTTTCATACCATCATCATCGTCGGCAATGTAGGCAAGGACCCTGAAATGCGCTATACCCCCTCAGGCCAGGCCGTTACATCCTTTTCGGTGGCAACCAATCGACAGTATACAACCGGGAACGGCGAGCAGGTAAAGGAAACCATCTGGTTTCGCGTTACCACCTGGGGCAAGCAGGCGGAAGTCTGCAATCAGTACGTCAAGAAAGGCACGAAGGTTTTGATCGAAGGCAGGCTGACACCCGACAAAACAACCGGCGGACCCCGCATCTGGACCAAGCAGGATGGCACGGCGGGCGCCTCGTTCGAGGTGACGGCTGGTACCGTCCGCTTCCTGTCCTCGCGCGGCGAGGCAGGCGAAGGTCCCATGATGGGTAGCATGGAAGGCGCAGAGATCCCGGCCGAGGACGACATCCCCTTCTAGCGCGACCGCATCCGAGGTCCAGCAGGCCGCGCCGATCGGTCTGTTGGATGGTAAGACTGCAGGATTTCAGGACTATTCCTATGACGACACCCGCACAACCTGCCGGACCCAAGATCAATGTTCCCGAGGGAACGCAGCCTGTTTACGCCAATCTGGCCCGCATCTCACATTCACCGGCCGATATTGTGATCGATTTTGCACATATCCTGCCGGGTGAAAACACCGCCAACATCCAGTCACGCATTGTCATGAGCCCGCTGAGCGCAAAGCTATTAATGCGCGCACTCACGGAGAACCTTGCCCGGTACGAGACCGCTTTTGGAGAGATCAGCGTGCCCGGCAATAGTTCCCTTGCTGAAAATCTATTCCGCCCCCATCATCCCCCCGATCCTCCCAAGGAATAGACTGGAAGGAATTCTTAGCGAAGTGAGAATACCATGGACAAATTAGAGGGTATTGCCAACCAGATTCGTGAGAAGTTCGATGTGCTCACGAAACTACGTGACCAGGCGCTGGCAGAGGCGCGCCAGCTGACGCGTTTTTGCTCGCTGGCCATCCGCGCCGTGCACCGCGATGATCATGCAGGGATGGAAATGAACCTCACTGATGCGCACAACCTTGCAACCAAACTGCGTTCCGAGCTCAAGGACTATCCCGGTCTTTATTACGCCAACTATACCCAGGATTCCCTGAAGGAATTCGTGGAGGCGAACGTCACATGTGCCCTGATCCTCAACCAGCCCCTCCAGACTCCTGAAGAGCTGCACGTGGAGGAGGCAACCTACCTCAACGGGCTGGCGGAAGTTGTGGGTGAACTACGCCGTCGAACCCTGGATATTCTTCGGTCGGGCTACTCCGAGGAAGCAGAGCGCCTGCTCGGCTACATGGATGAAATTTATTCGGTGCTCGTGACCATCGATTATCCCGACGCCATCACGAATGGACTGCGCCGGCAGACGGACTTGGCCCGCGGCATTATTGAAAAGACCCGCGGCGACGTCACATTCAGCCTGCGCTCCCACCAATTAACGCGGGCGATTACTCATCTAAACATGCAATTAAATGGTAGTCACCCATCCGTTGATCTTGAGGGAAGCGGGCTATCCCTTCAAAGGGATGAGGATGACTGAGCAATGCCGCGGAGGCGCAAGTATCCGCTGATCGTCTATCAGCACATGCTGAACCGCTGGTGGCCGGCCATGATTGCCATGGGGCTGGGCATGTTTGCACTGGCCTACAGCGAATACATCGATCCCCTCTCCCGGTTCCTCGTCTGGCGCTGGCAGCTGCTTGCTGCCGTGGGCATCCTGGCGCTGCTGGTTGGATTATTTTTTATTGTCATCAAGCGTTTTGCCTACGTTCAGGTATTCCCCACCTACTTAAAACTCGTCATCCCCTTTTTGCGCTTGAACATTTCCTATAAACGGGTGACCAGAACCACCGCCATGGAGATGCGCCATCTCTTCCCGCGCAAAAGCATGGGATGGTGGGTGCAGGATATTTTCTCCCCGCTTGCCAATCAAACCGCGGTGCTGGTCGAACTTAACAGTTATCCCATTTCTCCAGCAATCATGCGTATGTTTCTCTCGAGGTTCTTCTTCAAGGATAAGACCCCTCACCTCGTGATTCTGGTAAAGGACTGGATGCTGTTCAGCACGGAGCTGGATAGTATGCGCACCAACACCAACCCGGGGTCAGCCACCCGGCAAAAACGACCTCGCGATTCCATTCTTTCAAAGCTGCCTCAAAAATGAATATCTACTTTGCATGCTCCATCACAGGTGGACGGGAGTTTGAGTCCGTTTATCAGGTGATCACCCGGGCCCTGGCTGAGGATCGCCACGAGGTACCCACCGCTCATCTGGCCGAAACAGGTGTCCTCTCCATGGAAGAAGTGATAGACCCGGCGGAGGTCTACGCCCGCGACACAACCTGGATTCAGGCATCAGATGCTTTGATCGCCGAGGTAAGCGTGCCATCGCATGGGGTTGGGTACGAAATTGGGTATGCGCTGGGATTGGAAAAACCTGTTCTGGCCCTGTACCAACAGGGCAGACGAATCTCCAAAATGATCAGTGGCAATCGTGATCCGAAACTGCTGGTAATGGCTTATGACAGCCCTGAACAAGCGATTGCTATCATCCGGGGGTTTTTATCAAATATGCTATTCGTGAAAAACGTCACTAATTAAGCGTTACATTCTGTATTGGCGGAAAAGCCCTGCCTACGATATTATGAATGTGGAGACGGAACAAAGACACCTCCAAAATGCTCCTCACTGTCTCCTCCTTTGGCGAAAGCTTCCGCCGGACCTCTCAGTCCGGCGGAAGCATTTTAATCGGTAAACCATGTTCAAATAGAGATTTATTTCTTGGCCAGGGATGCTGTTTCGTTAAGGACGGGCAAAACAATGAAAAAGGAGCTGCCTTTCCCTTCCACAGATTCGACCCAGATACGCCCCTGATGGCTTTCCACGATCGTTTTTACAATGGCGAGACCCAGGCCGGATCCCTCCACTTCGGCAATATTGCTTCCCCGGTAGAACTTGTCGAAGATACGAGGCTGGTCGCCGATCGGGATGCCAGGCCCCGCATCCGTGACTTTCAATATGACCTGCTCCCCCTCCGAATGAATGGAAATATCAATCTCCCCATTTGGATACGAGTATTTGATGGCATTCCCAACGACGTTATCCATGACCTGCCGCAGGCGGATGGGATTGGCCCGCAGGGCTGGTAACGAAGGGCTAATATTCGCCTTCACCACCAGGCGCTTTGATTTGATCTGCCCCTGGAGCATATCCAGGGTATAGCGCAGGATGCCTTCCAACTGGATGAATTCACGCCTCGTATCGAACCCGGCCTCGATGCTACCAATATCCAGAAGGTCATTGATCAAGCCGGTGATCTGTTGCACACTGCCCTGGATACGCTTCAAAAAGTCGCGCTGGAGATCGTTAAGGCTGCCTGCGCGTTCCACCAGCTCTGTATAACCGATCACTGACGTGAGCGGCGAGCGAAGATCATGCGAGACCGTATGGACAAACTCACTTCTCATCCGGTCCATTTCCTTCAGGTAAGTGATATCCTGCATGGTCAGGGCGCGGCCCACATCCGCGATCTCTGTCAGCTGCGCATTTCCCACCCTGCCATCTGCAAAGCTGACCTCGTGATATTGAAGGGGATCGCTGTGATCCGTCCTGGAGAGCAGGGCCCGGATATCGGGGTGTGAGACCATATCCAGGACCGGCTTGCCAATGGAGGTGTTCTCATCCAGGCCGAAGGTGCGGCACATGGCCGGGTTGATCAGCATAATCCGATTTTCCCCGTCGAGGATCATCACGCAGTCCTGGATATTGTTGAAAACCGCCACCAGGCGAGATCGTTCGGCTTCGGAAATCTGGGCCCGCTTCTGCAGGGAAGCCGTCGTGCGTTTGATCTCACGCCGGACCCAGTCGCCGACGCGCTGAGCGTTCTTGATCCCGCTTTCCACCGCGTCGACAATATCATCCGTGCGGAGTGGCGGGGCCAGATAACCACCCATGCCAATCCGGAAGATGTTTTTGAGCAGATCAGGCTGTGCTTTTTCGGTGTAAATCAAAAACGGCATGGTGGGGAATCGCTCATGGATTTCCCGGGCAATTTTCAGTCCGTCATGCCCGTCGTACTTTTCCCCGATCAGGATTAATGCAGGTGAATTTTCCTGCAGGACCTTGCCCAAAGCCGGTGTATTTTTGGCAATCGCTGTCTCATAATCGACGGCCCGCAGAACGCGGTCCATTAAGTTCAGGATTGGCGAGTCCTCCAACGCGAGCAGGATTAAATCGGGCTTTGACATAGATTTGATGAGATTTTACTGCTTTTTTAAACTAATTGGTATGGGAGGTGTTGTCTTCTCCACCGCACGTGCCATACGCTGAAGCGCGGCACGTGTTGCTTTTAACGCTTCATACTGTTGCTCTGAAAGTTTACCAGTTTTTCCCGATAATAAAAGATCGATTGGAAAAACTGCTGCCTTTAAGTCCTCTGTAAATGAACTGCGAACCGCCTCCAGTAAAGCGTTTTGCCTTTTCTCGGCATCCCGGGCCACCTGGGCCGCGGTATTCAAAGCACGAAACAGCCGGGCGTTGACCAGCGATATGGATGCATAGTCAGCCACTGCCTCCAGGAGGGTCTGCTCATTCTTTTCAAACACCCTCGCATCCCGGCGGACCACGATCAGCATCCCAATGACTTCCTTCTGGACCTTGATCGGAATCGCACAAACGGACCTGCCGATATGAGCGACCTTGAATCGAAGAAGCGGATCACCTGAGAGGGACAGCGTCTCACCAGACATGGCGACCAGACCGCTAACACCGTCATCGAGAGGCATACCCATCTTTCTTGCCCAGGCATCAGGAAGACCGCGATGAGCAGAAAGAAGATAGGTCCGGCTCTCCTCGTCGCGGACCAGGAGCCAGGCTATGCTTGCTTCGCCAACCTGGATGGCGCCATCCACGATCTTCTGGAACAGGAAACGCTGATCCGTGATCGAAACAACTGCCTTCCCGATATCTATGATGGCCGTCAGCTCATGAACCTTACGTTGCAGCTCATGGTTGGCCTCGCTCAATTTCAGGCCGAGGCGCTGGCGATCGTGCAGATCGTGAACCCGGCCAAGCACGCGTTCCACAGCGGAAAGCACCTCCGCATCCCTTGCCGGCCAGAAGAGGGCATCTGAGGCACCCAGGCGAAAGGCCTGAATGATATCGTGCTCCTGGCCTTTATCCGCGATCACGAGCACAGGAGGAGGGCTGCCTTGAGAGGAAAGGGCCAGGATCAAGTCCTTGGCACTCAGGCCTGGCAGATTTAGATTGGCGATGATCAAATCAGGGGGAGTCTGGATCGAGTACTTGATTGCAGTGGAAACATCGGGGACAACATCCACCTGATACCCCACAGACCTCAAGGCCTGGCGGGCGATCAGATCGCT
>JBLNAU010000392.1:0-4148 GCA_050259515.1 Syntrophothermus sp. | reverse complement strand
TACCCCGTTTTGACACTCGTTCCATTAAATAATACAATCTGCAGGCTAAATTAACGGATTAAACCCTATGGAGGCACTTCGAAATACAAGGTTACAATTTTATAAGAATCGAAATCCGCCCATTGACATCCGAAATGAAATATGACATACTTCTGGCATTGTTCGGGGGCAAGCCAACAAATTGCCATCCTATAGAAAGGAGGAGGTGATGTCTCAAATGGATAGTAGTATGAAACCCAGCGCTGTGGCATCCCTCCTCCAGTAGGCAGCAAGTCCGCCTACCGAATGGGAAGCCACAGCGCCCCACCAGTGCCGTCCGAAAGGGCGGCATTGTGGTTTAACTAAGGAGAGGCAGCTTCCAGTCCTTACTCGTCCCCAAAGGAGATGCCCGTACCGCGGGCGGTGATGACAGCATCGCCATTGACATCCACCCTTTTGGGAAGCGCAAGGGCTTCCTCCAGGGACACATCGACAATATTACCCGCGCACAAGGCTACCATGCAGTCGAATTTTCGCTGATTCGCCAGCCGGACAGCGGCAGCTCCAAAACGGGTGGCAAGCATACGGTCGAAGGGAGTGGGCGAGCCACCGCGCTGCAGATGCCCAAGCACGGTCACACGGGTCTCAAAGCCTTCCCGTTCGATATACTCCCCTACCCGATTCCCGATCCCACCCAGGCGCGGCACGTAGACGGCATCCCCCGCCCGTGAAAAGATCTGTTCTCCATCGAGAGGCCTTGCGCCTTCGGAGACGGCGAGGATGCTGAAATTCATGCCCAACTCAACTCGCTGCTGCACTTTTGCCACAACCGATTTGAATTGAAAGGGAATTTCGGGGATCAGGATCACATCGGTCCCGCCTGCCATCCCGGCGTGCAGGGCAAGGAAGCCTGCATTGCGGCCCATCAGCTCCAGGACCATGACACGGTGATGAGCCTCAGCTGTGCTGTGCAGTTTATCGATCGCGTCGGTGGCGGTATTGACTGCGGTATCGAAGCCAAACGTGAACTCGGTGCCGCCGATATCGTTGTCAATGGTCTTGGGGACACCAATGACCGGGGCTCCTTTTCTCCAAAGCTCATGGGCGATATGCAGCGTGCCATCACCGCCTACGACAAGCAGGGCATCCATTTTGAGGCGCTCGATGCCCCGGACGATCTCCTCCGATACATCCAGGATGACCTCCTGCCCGTCCCGAATCAGCTTACGGGCATAGGGATTCCCACGATTGGCGGTGCCCAAAATCGTGCCGCCGCGCGGCAGAATGCCTCGTACTTCATTGAGGCCTAAAGGAATAACTCCCCGATCATCCAGGAATCCGTCAAAGCCATCGCGGATGCCGATCACTTCACATCCATACTCATAGAGGGCGGTCTTGACCACTGCACGTATGACTGCATTCAGCCCTGGTGCGTCACCCCCGCCTGTTAGAATTCCGATCCTGTTCATTGTTTTCTCCAAAATCAGCCTGGTGGGTACACCGGAATTTTATCCTTTAGAACTTTATATTTGGGCCATTTTTGGCGTTTGTGCAATCCTTATCAAACAATCATACTCCCATATGGAACCTTTCTTGCACATCATCGTATATAACCATATAATGAGCTTAATGGAACAGACATCCACTCAACCGCGCTGGACCCGCCTGGCCCGCTGGATGGTCCCGGCGGCTGCGCTCATTGCTTTTAGCATATGGTTCGTCATAGCTCCCCCAGGCCTGCTTGGTAAAGCAGATGCAGTTGGATATGCCATCTGTCACCGCATCGATGCAAGATCCTTCCACATCGGTTCCCGGCAGCTTCCGCTGTGTGCCCGCTGCACCGGAGAGTTTTATGCTGCGGCGATCACACTGCTTTTTCTTGGAGTGACAGGACCTCGCAAAAGCGGAATGCCCGGCTGGAAGCTTGGCATCCCTCTGCTGATCTTCCTGCTGGCTTTTGCCATTGACGGGTCGAACTCGTATCTGTACCTGTTGAAGACCACCACGGGCGCGCTCGGCAATATCCCTAATCTATACATGCCCAATAACACACTGCGTCTTTTCACCGGAAGCGCTATGGGCATTGCACTGGCGTCGATCCTGTACCCCGCATTCAACCAGAGCGCATGGACCGATCCAGACAGCGGCCGTGCCCTGGATTGGAAAAAGCTGGGCATTCTCGTGGTACTGATCATACTTGTTAACCTGGCAATCCTGACCGAGAATGCTTTTGTACTTCTTCCGATCGCGATCCTGAGTGTGCTGGGAGTTCTGGCACTGCTGATCATGGTTTTCAGCCTGGTATGGATGATGATCATGCATGAGGAGAATGCCTTTCCCTCGTTCAGGGCAATGTGGATGCCCTTCCTGGCCGGAACAACGCTCACTTTCCTGATGATCACGGCCATCGATCTGCTTCGTCTTAGGCTTACTGGAACCTGGGGAGGCTTTCCCTTGGGCTGATTTTAACTTTGGAGTATAGGAGGCCACTCCTTCATCGCCGAATGAATGGCGGACTCCATCTTCTTCTGGAGGTGACATGGAATTACTCACTGGAATATTTACTGCATTTGGACTTTCGGCCAGCGCCGGGTTGAATGCATACATTCCATTACTCTTGGTGGGATTGATCGCCCGTTATACCAACCTGATGCAGCTTACCTCTCCATGGGATACCCTGACCAATCCATGGATTATTTTGCTGCTCTGTGTCCTGGTCATTATTGAGATGCTTGCAGATAAACTGCCGGCAGTGAACCATCTGAATGATGCCATTCAAACGTTCGTCCGCCCGGCGGCGGGTGCGATTGTTTTTGCGGCCAGCACCAATGTGGTCGGCGGCATGAATCCCGCGCTCGCACTGGCAGCAGGCTTGCTGGTGGCGGGGTCGGTACATGTGGCCAAGGCAGGAGCGCTCCGCCCGGCTGTAACGGCGACCACAGGCGGCATAGGGAATATCCCTGTCTCCATTGCGGAGGATATTGTGGCGACTGTGATGTCGCTCCTTGCGATCGTTCTGCCGGTGCTGGTGGGCACCCTCCTGATCGTGATCGCCGCTTTTATCATCTGGTGGCTGTATCGCAGATCCAACCGGAATATCACATCCCGTTCCTAGGAAGCTGAAATGAATGATGCCGGGCTCCCGCCCCCAACAAACAACAGGACGCCCGCTCCGACCAGCACGTTATCACTGGCCAGCCTGATGATGGGGATCATAAGCTGGGTGCTCCTTCCGGTTGTCGGTGGGATCATCGCAGTAGTCACCGGTCACATGGCTAAAAAGGAGATCCGCCAGAGCGACGGATTGCTGGGTGGAGACGGCCTGGCGACTGCGGGTTTGGTTCTCGGCTATTCCAACATGGTTCTGGGACTGTGCGGCTGCCTGATCGTGCTGCTCTTCCCGGTTCTTTTTGCAGCCGTGCGGACATTCGGAGATCAGATTTTCAGATAGATCCCATAGCGCAGCGTGCCGGAAGCATCAAGGAAACTACCTGATATAATGATGAACATCGTAGCAAGTCATCCTGTCATTGTCCGGAGGAAATAATGGAAACACCCGTCTCTCCCGTACCTGAGGAACCCAGGAAGAACAACACTACCCTGATTATCGTTGCAGTCATTGTCCTGGTGCTTTGCTGTTGTTGTCTGGTAAGTATTCCGATCGCTCGATGGCTTTGGTACAACGGCGACAGCCTGTTCGGCACAGGGGCTGTCCTGCAAATGCTCTTCTAAATCAGAGAGCCTGAAATAACAAATCACAAACCCCCGGTTCATCCCGGGGGTTTGTTGTTTTGAAAGAGCCTTTTTAGTTCATTCAATCCACTGATGGCACCCGACTTTAACTTTGCATCCAGGTGCAGCGCTTCAAACTCATCTTCATCCAGGACGGTCTGCCTGCCGTCGACCGATACCCACAAGTCCAGAGCCAGGTCCACATACGAGACAATACCATCTTCGAATACGGCGGGCATTCCTATATTGCAGTACCAGCCTTTGACCTTTTCATCGTCCCGGTCGTGGATCACGAAGATGTTATACCAGCGATCGGTATAGTAATACTCGACAAAGCGATCCCCATTCTTGAAGACGACGTCCATGAAGGGCATGTCGGCCCGGTCGAACAAGGCCTCGAGAACAACCGATGTCTCGTTGCGGTCCAGCAATGTACC
>JBLNAU010000391.1:0-2929 GCA_050259515.1 Syntrophothermus sp. | reverse complement strand
GGAAGTCTTTCAGCATCTCGCCCGCCATCTGCCACATATCGAGGGAGACGGCGTTGTGGCGCTCGGGATTGTTGAAGATCACATAACCGACGCTCCCTTCCTTGCGGGAGAGCATTTTTTCGGTTTGCGGCGTGGCAACGGCTGCGGCTTGGGTCATGACATTGTCTCCTGAAGTTTTCGTGCGCTCAAAGCGCGTTGGCTTTGCGCAATGCAGAAATTTCCTTGGGCTTGAAGCCGAATTCCTTCAGCACCTCGTTGGTGTGTTGTCCGAGCTCCGGCGGCGGCGCCGCGATCCTGCTCTTGGTGCGCGACATGTTGAACGGCTGGCCGACGACGTTCATCGTCGACTTGTCCCTCTTCTTCACGCCCTGGGCGATGCCGAGATGCTTGACCTGCGGATCCTCCGGCACATCCCGGACGATCCCTACTGTCGATACCATGTCATAATGCGGAAGCTTGTTCCCGACCCGGACCATATCCTGCATGTGCCTGCGCTGGAACAGCACCGGGGTATCCGTTTCCGGCTCCTGGTAATACAGCGCGGTGACACCGATTCCAAAACGGGTCCGGTCCCCCTCCCCGCCGATGCAGAACTGTGGATCCCCGCGCCGGTTGAATATCTGGATCTGGCGGGGGGCAACCTTCACCGCCCATTCGACCAGCTCGGTGGGGATCCGCACGGTTCGATCCTGGACCATCGAGCTGCCTACCCTTTTCTTCAGCATCTCCAAAGCGGACGGCGAGTCCACGCGCACCCCGGTCGTTGCGAGAATTTTCATCGTGTATTGGTGGATATCCTGGATCTGTTCTTCAGTCAGCATGCTTAGGTGTGGACGGACATTATTCATAAATCTCTCCTCATATCGCAGATTAAGTGGTTATTTGTTCTTCACATTCTGATCGAAAAACCGTAGCGTGCGTTCCATAAAGGTAAACCAGGGCTGGCCAATAAAGGAATGGCCTTCCCCTTCATAGCTCAACAACTCGACATCCTTTCCCGAATCACGTAAAGCCTGAGTGAGCTTCACGGACCATTGCGGCGGAGTCCCGTTCAGGACCTTGCCATCCTCGGTGCCATAATGGATTTGAATGGGGATATTGATTGAATCCAGGTAATTGATTGGCGAGACTCTCTTAAGGGTACCTGGATCGCCTGCCGCAAACCGGTACGCCGATTGCAGGTTCAACGGCAGGGTCTCCGGGATAATATCAGACGAATTACAACCGACCACCAGCTCGCCGCGCGCAATATCCCCAAAGCAGCCCATTCCCCAGCGGTCGATAACATCCGCCTGATCTGCGCTCACCGGTGAGTACAATACGGCGGCTTTGACGCGGGGATCGACCGTCAACACTTTCATTGTCACTCCCCCTCCCATACTATGTCCCCACATCCCGATCCGCTTCGGGTCTGCCTGCGGGATGGAAGGGATCGCATTCAGGAGGTTGATCACATCGATCGCCAGACCGGAGTAAAAGAAGCTGGTGCCAATATCCGACCCACCCCAGCTTCGATAATCCGGGGCGAGAGTGATGTAGCCATGTCGGGCCAGGAAGACCGCGGCACGGTCGGTGCCATTCCCTGATTTGTAAATGCTGCGGCTGAAGAATCCATGATTGAGCACAATGACCGGGAAGGGTCCCTGCCCGGCTGGAATTTGCAGAATACCTGTAATGGTCAGCCCGTCACTGGGATAATCGATCAGATAGGTTGTGAAGTCTTCATTTTCGTCGAGCCTGGAACGAATATGGATCTTTCCCCCCTGGAATTTGTGCTGACGGACTCCATCGATCGTATATGGGAAGATCAATTCCTCCGTTGTTGGGGTTGGAGAGGGGGTCAACGTGATCGTAGGAACGGGAGAAGCTGTCACTGTCCCGGTCGGCGGGACAGGAGGAGGAAGTGTTGGTGGAAGGGATAAGGAGGGCAGGGACTGGCAGGCCGCAAGACATATCAAAAGCAACAGGCAAATGCTCTGCTTCATGGACGGATTTTATCAAAGAAGTGCAGTGGCTTGCTTTGATCGTTCAAGCCTGGCATTATTGAGAAACAATATCCTCCGCAAGGGCTAAAACCTCTGCGTTATAAAGCTGGATTAAACGGGTCGTCATTGGGCCGACCATCCCATCTCCCACCTCTTGGGCCTCGATCCCCACCACGGGTACGATCCCGCGCGAGCTGCTGGTGATAAAGGCTTCCGAGATCGTATTCAGTTCATTGATTCGAATGGCACGGATGCAAAAATGGATCCCCTCCCGTTTCGCAATTTCAATCACCGTCTGGCGAGTTACCCCGATCAGCACTCCGCGCCCGGCCGTGCAGAGTTCAGCATCCCGGACATAGAAAAAGTTGCTGGTCATGCCCTCCAGGACCCGGCCCTTGTCGGTCAATAGAATTTCATATACCTCTGACCCCAGCCGCTTCCGCTCGAAGGTTGTCTCCTGGATAAAGGAGGTCCGCTTCAAGGACGGCTTCTCGCGGCTGGTGCGGGAAATCTCCAGATGGACACCCTGCTGATAGATCTCCACGGGGGGCAGTTGCAGTGCAGTGAGCAGAACGTAAAGAGTTCCCAACTCCACAGAAGTATCCATGATCAGTCGGACACGGGCTTCCGGAGCATTGATACGCTGAAGAAGATCGAACAGGATATGCCGGAAATCATCCTGGCGACGGACCGTGGGCACAATTCCCTGAGCCTTGGCAGGCAGATACAGCCTCTCCAGGTGTGAGCGCAGCCCTACGACCTTTGTCCGTCCGGCGTAGGTACGAAAGGTTGTGTACAAGCCGGAAGGCAACCCGGCTGTAATGGCATCGAAGTCCGGTAAATCAAAATTTAATGGATCGACTTCCGAGCGTGTGATCTTGTAAACAAGAATATTTTCTGACATAGCAACTGCATTATACGCGGTCTTTGATTTATATTTGATA
>JBLNAU010000390.1:0-3332 GCA_050259515.1 Syntrophothermus sp. | reverse complement strand
GGGCTCATGGCAGCAGCGACGGCGATACATCCACGAACGGATGGCGCGAGGCAGACGATGTAGCCGGGGCTGTGGATTACCTGCTTCATCGCATCGATGTGAATGGGCAGAGGATTGGCGCTCTGGGAATTTCCCTGGGTGCCCAGGCAGTTCTGCGCGGTGCACTGCAAGCGGAATCCATCCGGGCCTTGGTACTGGAAGGTCTGAGGCCGACTGCTCTCAGGGATCATAAGGGTAGATCTCGCACGCTACTCCGCTGGTTAAAACATCCAGGCAACTGGTTGTATGACAGGCTATACCAGTTTATGTGCGGAGGCAAGGCGCCGGGCGTGCTTGAGGTAATCGGACGCATCTCCCCGCGTCCCATCCTTCTGATCGCCAGCGGTGCAGAAGACATCTACTTCAACCGCCAGTTTTGTGAAGCGGCCCGGGAGCCCAAGGAACTCTGGGAACTGCCCCACGGAGAACACGGTGTAGGGGTTTTGTCTGACTCGCACACCTACATTGAAAAAGTGACCGGGTTCTTCACCCGAGAATTGCTGTCGGAAATCACGGGCGAGGCAACCCGCTGAACGGGATATATAAGGTCCGGCTCGACGCTGGACCGGATAAAACTGTACATGGAAGGCCAGGCTTATCGGAGGACCGCCTATGGATAGCGAATTAATCAAGACCTTTCCTGAATATCATGTGGACAGCAGTCCCACCCCGCGCTGGGGCATTCTTCCGCATATGATCAACCACGGCACGGACCATCGCGCCACTGTCCTGCATAAGCTCAATGAGCTCGGTGCGCCGACCTTTGACCAGGATTTCATTCTCTGGTTTTGGGATCGATAATGAACTGCCCCGAATGCGGCGCGCCCGACAACCTTTGCCAGACACGCTTCGATGAATTTCTCGTCCTGGAATTCACCGACCCGGGCTACGGCTTGGTACATCACCTGACCGTCGCCACCTACATGCTCCAGCACTCCAGCAAAATGACCCGCGAAGGCTGGCTGCACGAACGAGAGTTATTGAGAGAGTTTCTGGTGGAAAATAAGCCGCCATCCTACATCCGCAAGCAAAACAAGGATCTGGTTGACAGCGGCAAACGTACTTTTAAATTTAAGTCAAAAAATGGGAAGCCAATCATCAGCAAAAACACATGGACAAAAACGATTCTGGATGTCCGTGCCGGTGATGCCGAGGTCTACCGCAAGGATATTACTGCCTGGGCAAAGGCCGCGCTGCAGGATGCGGAAGAGCTTCAGTTATAAAAACAGTTTTTTTTCGGGCTTGTATGTTCATGCAAACAAAATGATCAGCAAAATAGTATAAGGATTTACTGGCGTCCCCTTTTTGTACAGTATGAATCCATCTAGGAGAGTTTAATGACCGAACAAAAATATACCAACCGCCGTTATCTGGATGCCCTGGTAAAGAAAGTCCTTGTCTTCGATGGTGCGATGGGCACCAGCCTGCAGGTGCAAAACCTGACTGCCCCGCATTTCGGTGGTGAGCAATATAACGGCTGCAACGATTATCTTGTGATTTCTTATCCTGAAGCTGTGGAGAAGGTCCACCGCTCATTCCTGGAAGTGGGTGTGGACGTGCTGGAGACGAATACCTTCCGCTCGAACCGGATCACGATGGCGGAGTATGGACTGCGGGAGCGCGTGATCGAGATTAACGAGACCGCGGCCCGTCTTGCCAGGCGCCTGGCCGACGAATACGCCTCAGACACCGGGCAGCCGCGCTTTGTCGCCGGTTCCATCGGTCCATCGGGCAAGCTTCCCTCCGCCAACGACCCAGAACTCTCCAACATCAGCTTCGATGAGCTGGTGGATGTCTTCCGGGAGCAGGCAGTTGGGCTGATCCGCGGCGGCGTGGATGTGCTGCTGATTGAAACTTCACAGGACATTCTGGAAGTCAAAGCCGCGATCATCGGCTGTCACAGGGCATTCGACGAGACGGGGGTCTCTCTTCCGATCCAGGCCCAGGTCACGCTCGATACGACCGGGCGCATGCTGCTCGGCACGGACATCAACGCATCGCTCGCCATCCTGGAGGGCATGGGCATAAGCGTGATCGGTCTCAACTGTTCCACGGGGCCGGAGCACATGCGTGAGCCGATCCGCATCCTCGGTGAAAACTCCACACTGCCGGTTTCATGTATCCCGAACGCAGGGCTTCCCCTCAATGTGGATGGCCAGGCCGTCTACCCGCTTGAGCCGGAACCGTTCGCCAATGACCTGTATGAATTCGTGACCAAGCACAATATTTCCGTGGTGGGTGGATGCTGCGGGACGACTCCCGAGCACCTGAAGCTGCTGGTTGAAAAACTGAATTCGCATCCCCATCCCGAGCGACCGGAGCACTCTACGCCTCAGCTTGCCTCCGCCATGTCAGCCCTTTCCATGCGGCAGGATCCTCCGCCCACCCTGCTGGGCGAGCGGCTGAACGCACAGGGCTCGCGCAAGTTCAAGCGACTCCTGCTTGAAGAGGATTACGACTCAATTCTGGAAATTGCACGGGAGCAGGTCGAGTATGGCGCGCACGCGCTGGACATTTCCTGCGCGGTCACGGAGCGCCCCGATGAAGTGGAGCTCATGCGCAAGGTCGTTAAAAAGCTCGAGATGGGTGTGGACGTCCCGCTCGTGATCGACACCACCGAGCTGGATGTGCTCGAGGTCGCGCTCAAAACTGCGCCGGGACGTTGCCTGATCAACTCGACTCATCTCGAGGCAGGCCGCACCAAGGCCGACAAAGTCTTTGCCCTGGCAAAGGAGCACAATGCGGCTGTGATCGTTTTGACGATCGACGAAAATGGCATGGCGAAGACGCGCGAGAAGAAACTTGAGGTTGCCAGACGGATCTATGACATCGCGGTCAACGATCACGGTCTCAAGCCGGATGCATTGGTCTTTGATGCGCTCACGTTTACGCTGGCTACAGGCGATGAAGAATTCGCGGACTCTGCAGTCGAGACCATTGAAGGAATCCGCCTGATCAAGCAAAACCTGCCGGGTGTGATGGCTTCCCTAGGTGTGAGCAACCTTTCCTTCGGCCTAGCACCGCATGCCCGGCCCGTGCTGAACTCGGTCATGCTCTATCACTGCGTCCAGGCCGGCATGGATATGGCGATCATCAACCCCGCTCACGTCACTGCCTACGCCGACATCCCGCAGGAGGAGAAGGATCTGGCCGAAGACCTGATTTTCAACCGGCGTGCTGATGCCCTGCAAAGGTATATTGAATATTATGAAAAAGTGACGCCCAGCGAACAGGCCGCCGCCTCCGACCCAACCGCCAGCATGACCGCCGAGCAGCGCCTGCACTGGAAAATC
>JBLNAU010000389.1:0-3529 GCA_050259515.1 Syntrophothermus sp. | reverse complement strand
CCAGCAAATCCTGGTGGATGCCGTCGGTGAGGAATCCATGCTGGACGACCAGGGGATTGCCTGCCTCGGCCTGGCGAACATCGCTTATGAGCACAATGAACTTGAACAGGCAGACTCCCTTGCCGGGCGTGCCTTGGAACTTGGCAGACTACGCGCCAATGAAATGCTGCAGGTACAGGCCGGCATTCGCCTGGCATATATTTGTTCAGCCCGAGCAGATGAAGCTGCTGCTCATGAGATTTTGAAATCTGCCGAATCCAGCCTGCAGAACCCGGCTCTGCTGCCCGAGCTCCAGAGTGCCCAGGCAGACCTTTCCATCCGGCAAAATAATATTTCTGCGCTCGATTGGTGGGTGCGGATCGCTTCCGATGTGAAACGGACGATCCTGCCCATGCAAAAGGAACGTGAAGCGTTTGTGCTGGCGCGACTGCGGATCGCCGAAGAGCGGCCAAAAGATGCGCTGGATGTTTTGCAGCCCTGGAAAATGGATGCTACCCGAAACGGACGCGTCCGCAGCCAGGTGGAAGCCTCCCTGCTGGAGGCGCTTGCCCATCAGGCAAATTCCAATCAGGAGCAAGCCGCTTCACTCCTGATCGAATCATTGACCCTCGGACAGTCCAAAGGGTTTCGCCGCCTGTTCCTGGATGAAGGAGCACACCTGGTTGCACTGCTCCAGGCGCTACTCCCGTCGATCAAAAACCGGACCCTGGGCCTCTTCGCGGCCGCGCTGATCCGCTCCTTCCCGGCAGAATCGATCGCTCATATAACGGCGATGAATCCCGAGGTCCAGATCGAACCGTTGAGCCAGCAGGAGCTGCGTGTACTTCGCCTGCTGGTCGCCGGCATGTCCAATGCAGATATTGCCCGGGAGCTGGTTGTATCCAACAACACGATCAAAACCCATGTCAAAAGCATTTATCGCAAGCTACATGTCAAATCCCGGGCGGAAGCGCGTGAAATCGCGCGCGAGCTGAAACTGCTCTGACCCTGAATCACCCGCTGGATCACCCGCGCCGGGTGAAGGCAACGGAATTTACAGGTACTACAATGCGGCTATAAATTAACACAGGTATTAAAATGACACACCGATCTTTTCTTGCAGGAAAAAATCAGACGATCATCATCAAGGTGGGTGGCAGCGTGACCGTAAAGGGACATGACAGCGACCAGGTCCTTGCGGATAGCCGCGACAAGTGGGGCCTCTCCACCGACAGGCGCAGCGAGGCGGAGATCGGGCGGGCGCGGGCGGCCATCGGCGAGCGCGTGCTTTTTGATCTGCGCTTGAAGAAGCCGGGTCCCGGTGCTTCTCAGGAAGTGATCGAAGTCCAACTGGGCGGGAGTGGGGAAGTCCTTGTCCCCATTTCTTCGGACTTGAAGATCTATGCCGGGAGGGACATCGAAGTACAGGCCATTGAAGGCCGGGTGGACGCCTACTCGGGACTGAACCTGAAGCTGAAGAATGTGCACTCCCTGGGAAACATTTCCGCGGGCCGGGCAATGGATATCGATTGTCAGACCCTGCTCGGCTCGGATGTCACAATTGGAGCGGGAAGCGATCTGCGCTTTCACGTTGCGGATCTAAAAAGTGCGCGCCTGCGGGTCAGGGATATCGGCGGCTACTGGGAAGCCCGGATCGGGGAGGGGGAGAAGTCGGTCTATCTGAAATCAGGCGGGGATGTCATTTTTGTGACCGACCAAAAGGTGGAACCGCTTCCGCCAGACTTTATCCTGGGTACCATCGAAAAACCCGCTTTGGAATAATCTCCTTTACGCATAATGTGAGCATCCCGCTTAGGCGGGATGTTTTTTTTTACAAGTAGCGCATTGCCTTCCTCTGGGATGGAATATTGATCCAACAGCCGTTGAAGAATGAGTCTCATCGATCAGGCAGGCGGATTCACCCTCCCAATCACCCTTTCCGGGTGAGTACAAATCATCCCTGTGAACAGTATCCTGCAGAAAATTGAAATTCAAAAGGAGAAACCAATATGGAAAAGATTATCGAAATGTGGCTGAACCCGATCAACCTGGGAATCCTGTTCCTGTGCATCACCGGTGGGATCTGGATCCTGGCACACAGCGACCCTACCCGCCGCGACCGATAAGGCTCAATGCGCCAAAGGAGATTTATTATGGAATTTAGTGAACAATTCAAAAAAAAGGCACTGCGGATCATCTTCCTGATCATGCTCATGGATGTGATCGGCATGAGCATCCTGTTCCCGGTCGCGCCGTATATCGTCCAACGCTATAGCAGCGAAGCGCTGATGGTCACAATGATGACCGTTATCTATGCCGGAGCGCAGTTCTTTGCCGCACCGGCTCTCGGAAAGATCAGCGACCGCGTGGGGCGCCGCCCCGTGCTGCTGGTCAGTGTGTTCGGTTCGGCCATTGGCTATTTCATCTTTGGCATTGGCGGGGCCCTGTGGGTGCTGTTCCTGGCGCGGCTGATCGACGGCATCACCGGCGGCAACATTTCCACGGCATCAGCTTACCTGATCGATATCTCAAAGCCTGAGGAGCGCGCCAAAAACTTCACACTGCTTGGCATGGCGTATGGCCTGGGGTTCATCCTGGGGCCTGCGTTGGGAGGAGTGCTCGGTCACTGGAGACTGGATCTGCCGGTCTACACGGCAGGCATCATCTTTCTGGTCAGCACGGCATTGGTCTATTTTCAATTACCCGAGTCCCTGCCCGTCGAACGCCGCGCCGCGAACCGGCTGCGTGTGACCGACCTAAATCCCTTCGCATCGGTAGTCAAAATGATGCTCAAGCCTGGGCTGGGATGGATCCTGTTGATCGTTGCGCTGTTCAACTTCAGCTTCGATGGGGTCAACAGCATTACGGGCGTGTTCATCAAAAATAAATTCGGCGCTTCCCCGCTGATCTTGGGCCTGCTCATGGTTTCCGTGGGCATTGCCACTGCCTTTGTACAGGCGGCCTTGATGGAGCGATTTGTGCGGCGCCATGGAGAGAGGAACATGGCACTGGTCGGGCTGCTCGCCAGTGTGACCGGCTGGCCCCTGATCGCTCTTGCTCCGGCGTTGTGGATGCTGTTCCCAATCACTTTTCTGCAAAGCGGCATTACCGGGTTTATCTGGGCCACGACCGGGACGATGGCAGCCGGTCATGTCGCAGAGCATGAACAGGGACAACTGGCAGGCGTTTCGGCAGCTCTGGCGGGATTCATGTCCATGCTTGGACCTTTGTGGGCGGGTGCAGTCTATGATCATATTGCCCCCGGCTCGCCCTACTGGATGGGGGCCGCGATTCTGGTGATTGCCTGTCTTTTGTTGAAGCGGGTGAAGACCCATCCTGGTGCAGTGAGTTCAACCGAACAGAACTCCTATGACTGCAATTCTCAAGTGGAAACCGGAGACTGAAGAATGACCTCAACTGGTAAACCTTATAAGGGGCTTCCCATGGAAGGCCTGATCGCAAGCTGGTATGCAAAGACGACGCGCAAGGATATCAACCGCCATAAGCTGATGGCCAAACTGCTGCTGGATAGGATCCCTGCCAACGGCTC
>JBLNAU010000388.1:0-3564 GCA_050259515.1 Syntrophothermus sp. | reverse complement strand
GTTTATCGTGACCATCACTGCCTTCTGCCTGCTGGTCTATGCTTCCGTCCAGCAGGCCTACCGCCAGAGCGCGGACGATCCCCAAATCCAGCTGGCGAACGATGCCGTGAATGCACTGGTGCAGGGCCAAAGCGCGGCATCCCTTATTCCTGCAACAAAAGTTTTGATTGCCGACAGCCTGGCTCCTTTTCTCATTATTTATGACTCGGCCGGGAAAGAGCTCGCCTCCTCGGCAGCACTTGACGGTCAAACGCCTGTATTACCCGATGGCGTTCTGGATTCTGCCAGACAGCTCGGGGAGGACAAGATTTCCTGGCAGCCAAGAAACGGAGTGCGCATTGCGACGGTGATCGTTTCCTACCCGGGTGGCTTCGTATTGGCTGGACGGAATATGCGCGAAGTGGAACGGCGCGAGGCCCAGGTCTCCGCTTTTGCAGGAATGACATGGGTCCTTGCCATGCTGGCCACGCTGGCTGTGATCGTGTTCGGTGAATTTTTCTTAACCTCAAGAATGTAAAGGTTTCTCTGAAACAGAAGGCCTCCGAGCTATTGTTCAGAGGCCTTCTGTTTCTTCAATTCGATGATCCTCATTCTTCTCAACCCCGTCCAAATCCCTATACCGAGCAAAACCAGGCCGAGCAGCAGTCCGCCGAAGTTACTGATGAAGTTGCTCAGCACCTCCCACTCGCTTCCGAACCAGTATCCGAGGCCCCCATATAGAACGATCCAGGTCATCTCGCCGAGGATGTCCCAGGTCAGAAATCTGCGAAAGCGAATACCGCTCCCGCCCGCGATCAGGTTGGTGGGGATTGCCAGGCTGGTGACCAGGAAGCGGGTCAGATAGATTGCCAGCCCGGCACGTTTATCGAACGTTTCGCGTGCATTTTTCCAGATTGGTGATTTTCCAAAGCGCCTCTCGACCCAATCGCGGTTGTAATATCCCAGGCCAAAGGATAACATATCTCCGATCACAGCGCCCAGCAGGCCAAAAAATGCGGTCGTATGCCAGTTAAGAATTCCCTGTTGGGAGAAGGCTCCCGCAGCAATGACCAGGACAGACGCGCCGACAGGCACACCCAGGGCTCCCAGTAACAGCACCAGGGCAATAAAGGGTGATCCATAATTGATCACGAGTGTCAATAACAAGTCAGACATGCTAGGGAGAAACACCGGGAACAGGAGCTGCCGGCGGGATGGCTGTCGCCGGCGGAACGGCGGAAGGCGGAGCAATATAGGCCTGTACGGTGGCTCTTACAGTCTTCAGGACGATCCCAGGCTCACTGGAAAAATATTTTTCATTGATTTGTTTGAGATTCTTTTCCTGATTGCCTTCGCCGGGAATCCCCAGTGCATCAAAAATGATCCGGGGATGAACATGGTACATTTTCGCGATGAACGGGATCGTCATCCAATCTTCGATGAGCTGCACGTCCGCTTCGGGCGTTTCATTCATAAACGGAGGCGGCGGACGGTGGTCGCGCACCTCCCGATAGGCATGAATCGTACGCAGGCCAAAGAAGGCGGCGATCCATATTCCGAAAATGATAAATGCAGAGATCAGGACGCGCTGCAGAAAGGGAGACATGCTACTCCTGCCATTCCAGCTCGAACTCGCCGATCATGACGGTATCTCCCTCCTGGACACCAGCCTGCCGCAGCGCTTCCTCAACCCCCAGGGTTCCCATGATCTTTTGAAACCGGCGGACCGAGCCGTCGTGCTGCCAGTAGGTCATGGAAGCTGCTCGCTCGATCGCGGTTCCGGAAACGCGCCATTCGTTTGTCCCTTCACGGGTGACCACAAATTCACGCGGATCTTCCTTCGGCTTGTACACGGGGAGGGGAAGCTCAACCTGTTCCATGGGCGGCATCTCCTGCAGCATTTGGTAGGCCTGGATCAGAAGCTCGCGGGTGTTCGTACGGGCCAGAGCGGAAATGGTCATCAACTCCACTTTCAGTTCCCGGAATTTCTTTTGCAGATCTGCCAGCTTTTCCTGGACCTCGGGCTGGTCGATCTTGTTGAGCGCCACGATCTGAGGCTTTTTGCCGAGATGAGGATCGAAGAGCGAGAGCTCGGAGTTGATCTGGCTGTAATCTGCAACCGGATCCTCCGACAGTCCATCCAAAAGATGGATCAGGACGCGCGTCCGCTGGATGTGGCGCAGGAAGTCATGTCCCAGCCCGGCGCCTTGAGCGGCACCTTCGATTAAACCCGGGATATCGGCCAGTACAACGGTGGTGTCGTCATCGATGTTTGCCACGCCGAGGTTGGGCTCGAGCGTGGTGAACGGATAAGGAGCGATCTTTGGACGGGCGTTCGTCAGCACCGAGAGCAGCGTCGATTTACCCGCGTTCGGGACGCCGATCAGCCCGATATCGGCGATCAGCTTCAGCTCCAGACGGATGCCCTTTTCCTCTGCTGGCTCGCCCTTTTCTGCTGTGCGCGGCACCTGATTGCGCGAATTGGCAAAATGCTGGTTCCCGCGCCCGCCTCGTCCACCTTTGCAAATGGTCAATTGCTGTCCTGGCCCGGTAAGGTCCCCGATCAGTTCTCCCGTTTCCGAATCGTATAAGATGGTCCCGGGTGGCACATAAATGACCAGATCCTTACCGTTGCGCCCGGTCATTTGAGACGGGCCGCCATTCACACCCGGCTCCGCCTTGAATTTCTGGTTCTGGCGGAACGACGACAATGTGTTGAGCGTGGGTTTCACTTCAAAAATGACATCGCCGCCCTTGCCCCCATCCCCGCCGTCGGGTCCGCCCTGAGGTATGAATTTTTCACGGCGAAAATGCACCATGCCATCTCCGCCTTTGCCTGATTTCACATGAATTTCTACTTGATCTATGAACATGCAGACATTATAAACGACGCTTCCCGCGGTTCTCGAATCCACAAGGAAACTCCATCATCCTAAAGCGGCTATAATCAATTTGCCTGTTACCTTTCGGGCCTTCCCTGCAACGTAGTATCGGGACTTAAACATGAACATGCGCTACCGCCTGTTGACAGCCTGCCTGGTCCTCCAGATCGGATCGCAATCGACTCTGCCCGTTCTCGCGGGACCCGGACTTCAGCCGCCCTCCCAGGAGGAGACCTCCACGCCAGGGCCATCTGCACCTTCTCCGGCCGATATCATCACTGCGGTCAATTTCCTGCGCCTCCAGCATGGACTGAACCTGCTCACTGTTAATGACGTCTTGATGGAGGTGGCGGCGAACCAGGCAAACGCCCTTGCCGCCAGTGGAGGCGCGATCGGGCATGAGCGTCCCTGCGGCATGACACTGGGACAGGAGCTCCTCGTAAAGGGGTTCCCTCTGTGGGGCGACCTCTCCATGGACGGTTATCGCTCTGAGAACTGGGGTACGGCCATGACGGCGGATGAAGCCATCTCGATGTGGCTGAGTGACGATCTGCACGCCAACACCATGCTTTCCCCCGACCGCAGCGACATCGGTGCGGCTGTGGCCGTCAGCGATCAGATCTATATTGTGCTTGAGACTGCCTTAAGCACTCCGAGCAGGCAGCCTCAAAACACCGCCTATGATATCCTGACCGGTATTCCC
>JBLNAU010000387.1:0-4516 GCA_050259515.1 Syntrophothermus sp. | reverse complement strand
AAGTGTCTGCAATGTACTGGTAACAGTACTGCAATCAAAATGTGAGATTGCCATCGGCGGGACAGACTACACTTCCATTTCCTCATCCCCCCTGGCTTTCTCTCCTCGTTCCATTTTCTTTCTCAAATACTCGGGCCATGTATCCGGTTTCTCCGCCTGCAAAAACAGCGGACCGGGTCCCTTCTGTGTCAGAATATCGCTCGAACGGCAGTTAAGCACAGCCTTGGCCGCGTTGATGCCGGAGGCCGTCACCCCTGCCACGCCGTGACTGAGGGTGCTCTGGCCGCACAGGTACAGGCCCTCAACGTCGGTGCGCGGCGAGAAGGACCAGGGGCCGATCTGGGAGGGGCGCTTGTCGATGCCGTACAGGTTGCCACGCGTGGCGTTGAGATAATGCTCGTTGGTCAGGGGCGTGCCAAGGCTGTAATAAACAATATGTTTGCTCAGGCCCGGGATGCGCTTCTCCAGGCCTCGCACCATGCGCCAGGCAAGATCCTCCTTCATGCCTTCGTAGTCCGAGGGACGGGAACCGTATTTTGTGTGGGCCCACTTTTCAAAGGCCTCGTAACCCACAAAGGCGAACGACTCGCAGGTGTGGTGTCCCGAGTGCATCTTGGACGGATCCTTGAGGGTGGTCACGGTCAGGAACATCCCGGGCGGGGTTTCATCACGCAGCACGGCATCGGTGAGACCTTCCGAATAAATTTTGTCCACGTCGGCGTGCTCGTAGTACCACATGTTCCCGGAGTCGAGCCCCTCGGCGCGCAGGTCCATGTCTGTGGCGAAGAATAGGCTGAGGCAGGAGGTCGAATATTTAACGGAGTCCAACTTCCGCTTGAGGCGCGTTGGAAGCCTGTCCCGACCGATCAATGCACCGAACGTCACCTCCGGGTCCGTGTTGGAGAGGACGATAGCGGCGCGGATCTGCTCGCCCGATTCCAATTCCACCCCGATGACTTTCTTCCCTTCGACGAGGATCCGCTTCACGCGGGACTGGAGCCGAATCTCCCCACCGGCGCGCTTCAACGCCCGGACAAAAGCGCGCGGCAGCGTGAACGCGCCTCCCAGCGGATAATATCCGCCGTTGAGATAATGATTGGTGATGCCTGCATGGAAGAATGCCGAGACCTGCGAGGGCGGCATGCCATGATCGCCCGATTGTCCCGCCAGCACGCCGCGCAGGACGGGGTCGCCGATGTGCGTGTTGATGAGGTCCGCTCCCGTAGCGCGGGCCCACTTCAGAACGTTTGCCGCGCCCGAGAAAGTCTTCACCGGGTTTCGCAGGCTGCCAAGCGATTGAAGTCCCTCCATCATGGCATTTAAGTCGTCAAAGTACGAATCGATTCCCTTTACCTCATGCGGAAAATGGCTCTTGAGCCGCTCGATCAAATTTTCCCTGCCTTTTGGAAAATCAATTTTCTTTTCACCGATGAAGATGTGATCGTATCCCTCCGGGTTGAGCTCTACAAAAGTCAAATGCTGCGACACTCCCAGCCCATCATAAATACGGCGCAGGCTGCCGCCCTCCTGCAGCTCACCAATGTAATGGACGCCCGGGCTGAACCGGTAGCCATTCAGCGTGAACGAATGCGTCCATCCGCCAGGACGGTCATGCTGTTCAAGGACAAGAACCTTCTTTCCGGCCTGTGCCAAGGCAACTGCGGCCGTGAGTCCGCCTGCGCCGGAGCCAATGACGATTGCGTCGTAAGTTGACATAAACACTCCCTGGAAATGATTTTTTGCCTGTAGGATGATCACCTGAATAATAACAGGTTCCTTAACGCAAGAAATCCCGCTGGTGAAGCGGGATTTCATCACCTATCCTATCGCTACTTTACAATGAGTGTGGCGGTCATTCCCAGTTCAATATGCCCCGGGATGCCGCAAATAATATCGTATTGGCCCGGTGTGGTGGGGGCTGTGAACGTATCTGACTTGGTCTTTCCTGGCTGGACTCCGTCCAGCTCCCAGTAGATTTTGTCCTCATCCTTTTCGCCAAATGGCGGGGTCACATGCTGGTCTTGCTTCAAAACGGCAAACTCATGTTCGGTAGCGCCATTATTGGTCATATTCACGGTGACTTTAGCGCCGGCTGGGACGGTATAGGTCTTGGAATCATAGCCGCTATCGGTTGCTGTGACATTTAGTGTGGTTTTGTTTGAATTACCACAAGCGGCCAAAATCAGTGAGAGGGCCAGGATCAGGATGTTAACAGTAAATATTTTTTTCATTCTTGCTCCTTTGGTTTGAACTCCAAACCAAATTCACTGTATTCCCCATACCTTAATCCTATCTGACAATCACATGTGTTTATTAATAATATTTGGCCGGCCTCTTGTTCGTACATATTTGTTTATTGGCTGAATGAAAAACTTCAATTAACCGGATCGATCACCCAGGTCCACTTTGCGGATGGCATAGCTCTCGTAATCGGGGACGAGGCGGTCGTACTCGCCATCCATGAGCGGGGAGGAGATCATGAAATCCGCCGAGGCACGATTGCATGCAATGGGAATATTCCAGACGACCGCCATGCGCAGCAGCGCCTTGACATCCGGGTCGTGCGGCTGGGGCTCCAGCGGATCCCAGAAGAAGATCAGGAAGTCGATCTTGTTCTCGACGATCTTGGCTCCGATCTGCTGGTCGCCTCCCAGGGGCCCGCTCTTGAGCCGGATGATCTTGAAGCCAAGTTCCTGCTCAAGAATTTTACCGGTGGTACCTGTTGCATACACCTGGTGATGTGACAAAAGAAAACGGTTGTATTTTGCCCATTCCACCAGGTCCCGTTTCTTATTATCGTGGGCGACAAGGGCTATTTTCTTGTCATGCTCCATGGGGATTTTTTTGTTCGCCATAACCTATCGTTCCTTCCTTGCAACATCGAACGGAAACACTCAGCTTTTCAACACCTATCCCATCACAATTTCCTTAATCTCTTTTATTTGCTCCGCGGTCAACGGACCGAACTCCATGGCGCCTGCGTTTTCCTGAACCTGCTTCACAGATTTAAATCCCGGAATGGGGACCATGCGCTCGTCCAGCCCCCAGATGTAAGCCAGCGCGCCCTGGGCCATGGTCCGCCCCTTGGAGGTGAGGATAGCGCGGATCCTGTCCACGATCTGCAGGCGCTTTACGATCTCCGGATCGGAAAAATTCGTGCCACTTCTTACATCGTTCTCGGGAAAGATCGTGCTGGCGTTGAATTTTCCGGTGAGAAAACCTTTATTCAAGGGATCCTTGTTGATGCCGGCCAGATCGTACTCCGCACAGACCTGGCGCATGGAAGCATTGTCAAAGATGGCGTTCAGCCGGAACTGGATGGATGTGCAGTGGGCGCTGTCCGGTCCGCTTGCAAACTTGCGGGCGCTGTCCGGCCGGTCGGTGCTCCATCCATACCAGCGGATCTTCCCTGCAGCGACCAGCTCCTCCAGAACGGACTGGAGCTCCAGTGCCTGATCAGGATCGTAACCGCCCTCGTGCAGCTGGTAGATATCAATATAATCCGTCTGCAGGCGGCGCAGGCTGTTCTCCACATCGTTGCGAACATTCTGGATGATCAGCTCGGGGGCGCTGTAGACTGTTTTCTTTTCCTCGTTGACGATATGCCCAAATTTCGTGGCGATCACAACCCTCTCACGCTGGCCTTTGAATGCGCGTCCCAGGAGGACTTCGCTGTGCCCCGCTCCATAGTTGGCGGCAGTATCAAAAAAATTGACTCCCAGGTCCCTGGCAGTCTGCAGAGCGCGTAGCGATTCGGCATCGTCCGTATTTCCCCAGCCGACAGGATAGCGCTCCTGGCCCGGCTGATCCCAATCCCATGGACCGCCGATCGCCCAGCAGCCCATTCCCAACGCGCTGACTTCCAATTTGCTTTTGCCCAACGTTCTCGTAAACATTTCATATCCTCTCTGTCTGAAACGCAAAGAACCTTCCATGAAGAACAGATCATCCGGTTTGCGTGGCAGCTTGCCCCTTCAACAGGTCCGATATATAGTTTAATCGCAAATGGGATTTAGGAAAGAAAGGCGGTAACGCGAATTTAAAGGAAAGAGTCGATCCTTCAAGTTGCTGATCGGTCTTTCAAAAGATAAAAGCTTAGGCTTGCGACGATAAAGAGGAAAGATGCGCGAGAATCATCTGCCATGGAATTTGCAAAATACAGCCTCATGAACGCGACTGCAATTGATTCTCTTTCATGTAATGCAGAAATTCCCTGAATAGCTCAGGCAGGATCCACGAATAATCATCCCGCAGCGGACCCTCGAGTTGGGAAATGGACTGCTGCCATGCGAGGGCCTTTGTAACCGTCGCTACGGGCTTGGAGAGGTGATAGGCAGTTCGCAGGGCTTCCTTCGGTGCAAATCGTTGCCAGGGACGTAGATAGCTGTCCAATAAGGATTCCATTCCGGGAGTAAAAGCATACTCCTCCAGCTTGAGAGACATCTCGATGCTTACAAAAAACGTCCGAAGCGTGACAAATGGATGGGTCGCAGTCGCATCACCCCAATCATAAAAA
>JBLNAU010000386.1:0-8589 GCA_050259515.1 Syntrophothermus sp. | reverse complement strand
TTGATTACGAATTCCACCTCCATGGAACATAAGAATATCACCGGATGCATTACCTGCGGTAATGGTAAACCCATCCAGGACGGCGGTTTCGTTTGTGCCGCTGGCCGTTACCACGTGGTAAATATTATCGCCCATATTGGACGGTGCACCGATCTCGCCGCTTAAAATGGTGACATTGTCTTTGGGATCCCGCTGGTCGATGGTGGTCTCGTTCCCGGTGAATCCCCCGTAAAGGGCGACTCCACTTTTGAGCTGAAAGGTGGCGGATTTGGCTGTCCCCGGGGTATAGGTTCCGGCAGCCACCCAGATCTCGTCCCCGCTTATCGCCGCGGTCAGAGCCGATTGCAAGCCGGTATAAGCATTCGTCCAGGATGTGCCGTTATTCATTCCTGCGGCATTGGCATTTACATAGATCCTGGAGCTGGTTGCTGCGTGGGTGTTGCCGGTTGGAGGAAATACGAGAGTTCCTACCAGCAGGATCAATATCAGAGTCCGGTAGAAGGGATTTGTTACTGAGGTCTTTCTGGAATGAGCTTTCATGATGAGGTTCCTTCGATGAAGAGAATGGTGTGGCGATGTGTGCTGCTTTATTCCATGGGTCGATTTGGATTTTGGCTGGAATAAGAAAAACAGGACAAATCCATTGAATGGATATTTACTTGACGGGAAGCCTCTCTTACAGTTTCACAAAAGTCCTTACAGCCACTTTGCAAGCTCATCCAGGAGGTGAATCCATTCTCCGGTGTAAATAAGAATTTAAGGATCAAAGGGAGTGAAAAAATACCACGCGCAACTGGAAGAGCGCGTGGTATTTTTAGATTGAACTAAAGGTGACAGCCCTTATGGGAAGGGCCGCCATGTCTCTACGGAGTAGCAGGAAGGGTGGGAAGATTGAAGGTTCTGTCGAGGAAGACGGCCATCTGATCCCGGGTCACAGTGTTGGCCGGACAGTATTTCTTGGGTGTCACACTGCAGCCACCGGTAATCCCTTCGTTGGCCAGTTCCTCGATCCAGGCAGCCGTTGGGTCACTGGCGGGTACATCCGTGAACATGCCGGTCGCCGGGGGAGGCGTATAGCTGGAGCCATGCTTGGCCCGCAGCAGGAAGATCGACATCTGGGCACGCGTTACCGGATTACCCGGGCAGTATTTTCCAAGACTACAACCGCCTGTTATGTTTTCGTTGGCCAATTGCTCGATCCAGTCTGCCGCCCAGAAACTGGCTGGCACATCTGTGAATTTCGTTCCAGTAGCCTTGGGCGGTACATAACTCGAGGTATGCTTGCCTTTTAACAGGAAGACTGCCATCTGGTCACGGTTCACGGTGGCTGTCGGGCAATAATTCCGGGGGTTTGTGCTGCAGCCGGTTGTCACACCTGCACTGTTAAGGCCTTCAATATATTTCCAGGCCCAGTAGTTTCCGGTAACATCTTCGAATGTGGTCGCATGGAAATTAAGATTTGCATTTAACGCTGGTGGAACCACAGCCTCGTTCACATATCCACCAAATGAGCCAACTTCGATATGATAGGTGATGCCAGCGATTGCATTAAAAGTTAATCTGCCTTGAATCGCATCGAGGGTATCTTCATCACATTTAACCAGGGAAAGGGATCCTCTGTTCCCCGTCCATACTGCCACATAGGTGTCGTAACTTGAACCATAGGTGTCGATGGAGACTGGCCTGGTTGCCGGGGTGGAATAGGTGTACCAGACGGTCTGATTCCCTTTTCTTAAGGTTTTATTACCGACCGCTGTACCGCATGGACCAATGGTGGCCGGATCATCGTTTGCCTGGGTGGCGCTTGTCGCATTGATGATAATTTCATAGGGATAGGTATCGATCGGTGTAGCGCTGTCGAAATCGTCATTTGTTGGAGCCGCGGAGAGCGAGGCAGGCCCGTAGAGGGTTGTAATTCCGTTAATATCATCCTTCTGGAGGGTGGATAAACCCGAATTATAGTAAGGATCCATGATGGCAACCGTGGTGGTGTTTTCATGTTGTAAACCCAGGGTATGCCCGATTTCATGCATTGCAACAACACCAATGTCCACTCCACTGGCATTGCAGGTCCAGTTTTCGGAACTGTCAAAATGCAAATCTCCTGCGGCCGTATACCCATTGGGGGGCGGAAAATAAGCATGTGCCAGTGTGCCATATGGGCCATCAAATGCATGTGCCCCAATGCGAATATCGCCCACGGCAGACGGGGAATTAAAGGCGGCGCCATTATCGGATACCTGGACAAACTTGATGTTCGAGACGGCCTGCCAGGCTGCAAATGCAGTCTCAATATCCGTTATGAAACAGGGTTGAAAGGTGGGAAGAGAGCTGATGGCCACGCTTTTGCCTGTCCCTTCATCGCTCAGGCTGATGCCATTCCCCATGAAGCTATACGTGACCGTGCCGCCTGGAGTTCCCTCAGCGGTCGAGCCCCATTTATTACCGGTGAGCACGAATTCAGCCGAAGCTCCCTGGTTGAGAATCACCCCTCCATCGTCGATGAAACCCGGGGTGTTTGCCTGCAGAGCTTCTGCAGAAGTTTGCGTTTCAAGCTGGTCATAACACAATTTTGAAACGCGGATATATTCCTGTGCGGCGGCCTGTGTCTCGAGACTGGCAGGAATCGAGCCATCGGGGGCCAATGTGCTTTGAAAACGAGCTTTTGCATCTGCTAAAAGCTGCCCGCATAAATCCTGATTTGAAGGTGGGGCGGCATGGGCTGCGTTAACATTTCCAATTCCATGGCTCAAAAATAAGATTGACAGTATCAGAATCATTTCCCTGATGATCTTTACCGGTAAGGGAAGCGCGATAGATTTCATTAGATCCTCCAAAAGTAATAGACGGATTATATCCATGCCCCCATATATATTGTTCATTTTAAATAGGATTTGTCAATAACAAAAATGTGGGTTTAATTCCTACGTTTGTACTGGTCAAACCAATCGAAAAAGATTATCATACTTCGTTCGCTAAGCATATTCTCCATTTCAAGGGGAATTGTGCAGGACTTCCTATGGGGCATCAGTCAAAAAATTCGGCTTCGGCCAGGGGTTGACCGCGGGCATCCTTGGCGGAAAGAATCGGAGCCTCTCTTCCCAGCGGCCATTGGACGCCGATCGCCGGATCGTTCCACTGGATGCAGCGCTCCCACTGAGGGGCATAATAATCACTTGTCTTGTAAAGTACTTCAGCTTCCGGGCTGGTGACATAAAAGCCGTGCGCGAAACCGGCGGGTACCCATATCATTCTTTTATTTTCAGCAGATAGATAATGGCCAACCCACTGGCCGAATGTCGGGGAATGCCTGCGAATATCCACTGCCACATCGAAGACCTCGCCTGCAACCACGCGGAGCAGCTTTCCCTGTGGCTGGCGGATCTGATAATGGAGCCCGCGCAGGGTGCCCTGACAGGATTTCGAGTGGTTGTCCTGGACAAAATCCACATCGATCCCTGCTTCCCGGAACTTCTCCTTTTGATAGCTTTCAAGAAAAAAACCCCGTTCATCCGGAAAGACTCGAGGCTCGATCAACAACACGTCGGGAATATAGGTGGGGAGTACTTTCAAATGAGCTTCCTTCTATTATTGAGATTGTCTGTATAAGCTTACAACCTCTTTGGCCGGACCGATCGCCTGGACCTGACCATGATCCAGCCAGACCGCACGTGAACAGAGGGTTTCCACTGTGGACGAGTCATGCGTAACAATCAATGTGGTTGTTCCATGGTCCCTGTATTTTTCCATGCGGGCCTGGCATTTCGCCCGAAAGGACTCGTCTCCCACAGAGAGAATCTCGTCCAGGATCAAGATCTCAGGCTTCCAGGTGGTGGCTACCGAAAATCCGAGGCGCGCCATCATGCCGCTGGAATAGGTTCTCAGCGGAGAATCAATGAATGCCCCCAGCTCGGCAAATTCGATAATTTCAGGGAGATGGTCATCGATCTCGCGTCGCGAGTGCCCGAGAAGAGTCCCGTTGAGAAAGATGTTTTCCCGGCCGGTCAGCTCGGGATGAAAGCCGGCACCCAGTTCGAGCAGAGGGGAGACCCGGCCCCGGATCCGGACCCTTCCCTCGCTGGGAATGAGGACGCGGGAGATCACCTTCAGGAGGGTGCTCTTGCCTGCCCCATTTCGTCCAATGACTCCCAGGATTTCACCATCATGTACCTGCAAGTCCACATGATTGAGCGCCATAAATTCCCTGAAGCGGACGTTGCGCTTTAAAAGCTGGATCGCATATTCCTTGAAGGTCCGGATCACCTCTTCGGGGGCGCGGTAGCGCACACTGACATTATCGAGAACAATTACAGGCTTCATCATTGTAGTATGTTCTTAGGCAACATAGGAAAATTTGTCAGTCTGATAGGAGAAATAGACCCAGCCGATCACCAGGGTCAGGGCCGAGATACCTGTTGCGACGAGTATAAGAGGCAGGGAGGGCAATACCCCGTCATAAATGGGCACCCTGAACAGCAGGATGAGGTAATACATCGGGTTCAGGAGCTGCAGCTTTCGCATGGCCTCGGGAAGGATATCGGCCGGATACATGATGGGCGTCAAGTACATCCAGGCCTGCAAAATAATGGTATACATTTCTGCGACGTCTGGAAACCGTACTGCCAGGCTGGATAACAGCAGGCTCATTCCCAGTGCAAAGGCGCTCAATAAAACAATTGGAATGGGAAGAAACAGGATCGTTAAGCGAATGGGCCTTCCGACCACCAGCATCATGCCCAGAAGCGGTATGACCGACAGAAGCAGATTCACAATCCCGGTGCCCACTGCAGCTGCCGGAAAGGCAGTATATGGAACATAGATGCGCCGCATCAACGCGCCTCCCCAAACACTTTGCTGCATCGCTGAAGTGGTGGTCTGGGAAAAGAAAAGCCACGGCATCAATCCGCCCAGAACATAAGCGGGATACCCGCCCACCCGGTTGAACAACTGGGCAAACACAATGGTGAGTACGATCATCATTCCAAGCGGTTGAAGCATGGTCCAGGCAATGCCAAGCACCGACCTTTTATAGCGGGCCACCATGTCGCGCCGTACAAGCTGGAAGATGAGATCCCGATACTTGATGATATCGATCAGTTCTTCAAGTGCGGGTGACTTTCTTTTCTGGCTGTCGTACGAGTATTCAACAGAGTCAGGAGATTGCAATTCTGCTGCGGGGATGTCGATTTTCATACAAAATTCACATGTTATCCATTATCGCTGGAAGCTATGCTGTTGGAGAACAATAGCCTTATCGGGAAAAGCTATCAATCTACCCACAAACGGACCTATTATAGCCGGGTTTGGTTGACTTTTTCTTTTAGCTCGTCTACACTGGTTTTTATGCTTGCTCGTGTCTATTCCTGTGCGGTCATTGGCCTTGAGGGCGTCATTGTCGAAGTGGAGGTGGACTACTCCAACGGTCTGCCGGCTGTGATTATCGTGGGCTTGCCCGATGCTGCGGTTCAGGAGAGCCGTGAGCGGGTGCAGACCGCGGTCAAAAATGCGGGACTGAATTTCCCGCGTCACCGGATTGTGGTCAATCTTGCACCCGCGGCTGTCCGCAAGGAGGGACCGGCCTATGATCTACCGATCGCCCTTGGGGTAATGGTCCTGGCCGGGTACCTGCCTCAGGAGGCAATCGAAAACACCATGGTTGTCGGCGAGCTGTCCCTGGATGGGATGGTGCGGCATACCCGCGGAGTCCTTCCGATGGCGGCAACCGCCCGGGCAAATGGATTCAAGCGGATGTTCGTCCCCGAGGTGGATGCGGGCGAAGCGGCCCTGATCCCCGATTTGGAGGTCATCCCCGTTAAATCGCTTGCGGATCTTTACCAGCATCTCTCGGGCCGCTGTTCCATTGAGCCCTACCGGCCGTCAGATACGGTCCTGGAGCCACTTTTTCTCCCAACCGACTTCAGTGAGATCAAGGGACAGGAACATGTCAAGCGGGCGCTTGAGGTTGCCGCGGCAGGTGGGCATAACGTGCTGCTCGTGGGGTCTCCTGGAGCAGGAAAGACATTACTTGCCCGCGCCATGCCCGGCATACTGCCGGAAATGAGCATTGAAGAATCACTAGATGTAACCCGAATTTACTCTGTTGCGGATCAGCTTCCTGCAGGGACGCCCTTAATCCGGCACCGTCCGTTTCGCGCGCCTCACCATACGATCTCTCATGCCGGCCTGGTGGGGGGCGGGAACATCCCCAAGCCCGGCGAGATCTCGCTCGCACATCGCGGCGTTTTGTTTTTGGATGAATTTCCAGAGTTTGGCACCCGCGTGCTCGAAGTCATGCGCCAGCCGATGGAAGACAAAGTTGTCACCATCAGCCGTGCAAAAGGATCGTTAACCTTCTCAGCAAACTTCCAGCTCATTGCTGCCATGAACCCCTGCCCATGCGGATTCCACGGCGATACACAAAAGCCATGCTCCTGTGCACCGGCCGTGGTGACCAAATATCAAAAGCGGATCTCGGGTCCGCTGCTGGATCGCATTGATATTCACATCGAAGTGCCGAGAGTGGATTACGAAAAACTGAGTAGTGATCGCCTTGGGGAATCAAGTGAAACCATTCGAGCACGCGTGCAGAAGGCGCGGGATATTCAGAACAAGCGCTTCTCCAAAAATGGATCGTGTGCCATTGTCTGTAATGCAGACATGCGTGTCGGGGAGATCAGGCAGTTTTGTCGGGTGGGGGAGGAAGGTCAGCGTCTGATGCGGGCGGCGATGACGCAGCTTAATCTATCAGCGCGAGCATATCATCGTATTTTGAAGCTGTCGCGCACTATCGCGGACTTGGCTGGGAGCGAGGAGATCCAGCCCGTGCATCTGGCGGAGGCACTGCAGTACCGGCCGAAGCTGATGCTGAGTTAGGATATACTCCAATTCAGGGCAATCCATCTCACATCCAATATATCTGGGCTATCGCCGGCATCTGTTTGTCTTTCGCTATTTCTTGCCCAGTTATGCAATAAGGGCGACTGGTCACCCCTTACCAGCCGCCCTTACTGCTATCTGTGGTTTTCCCCTTGTGATTACTTCAACACCACCCACAGATCTGAAGTGCTTCATAGGATGCTATAACGGCGATCACAAATCGAATTATTTTGGCTTGAACTTCTCACTTTTGAAGTTGTGAATTAAGATGATTGGGGAATAAAGTCATCCAGCCGTCAACGTCAATGCCCAAAGGGCGGGGAGGAGACATTCTCGATCTTCCAGACCTCGCCAGCGAGGCTGACCACGTAGGTAGTGTTCCCAATGAACTCCATTGATGTAGGTTGGTTCAGGCCCGCGACGATGATCGATGTGGTGCCATCCAGGTTAACTTTAAGGAGCGCACCGGTGTTCGGCTCGGCCGGAGTCCCTTCATACGGACCATTCCAGTAGCCCTGAGCAAGGGCGTAGAGTGTATTTCCGAGGCCAAATTCCACATCTACAAATAAACCAATATGATCCAACCCTGCGCCGGATGCCACCTGTGTGGCTGTGGGCGAACTCAGGGTGAATGCCATGACCTTCCCGCTCTCCGGCAGATGGGGAATCGGACCAGCTTCGGTGATGTAAATCGTATTGCCTCTCACTGCCAGCCCGGTCGGGACAACATCCGCGAAGGCGATCATTTCGTTGATTTGGCCGTCCAGGGTGACTCGCAGCACGCGGTTATGGTGCCCATCGGTGACGATGAACCCGCCGCGGTAGGGTACGATCGCGTACTGGAAGCCGGTGGCCACGAAATAATCCGTCGCCGGAGGATGGGCTGCGGACCAGGCGCCGAGATCTGCCACGATGGTGAAGCTGTCCGGGCCGTCCACCCGGTAGATGCCGACGATATCATGACCGTCAAGGTCCGAGGCCACACCGGTGACCAGCGCGTAGGCGGTCCCGTCGAGGAAGGCGACATCGACCACCCCGCTGCCGATGTAGTACAAACCTGGGATGCGTTTCGGGAGCCCGGTGGCGAAAAGCGTGACGGCGCCGGTCTTCGGGTCGACGCGCCAGATGCTTCCGGCGAGGGGTGCGGTGACATACAAGGCCCCGTCGGGGCCAACGGTACTGCCCTGAAGCTCCTCCAGGTCCGTGGCCAACAGGGTGGCGGCAGGCGCTGTAAATGGTCTCTTCACTGCCGCGGCCAAGCTACTCAAGATGAGCATGACACTTAAAGCAAAAACGAACATCAGCCTCTTCCAGTTCATGAGATTACTCCTTTCAATATTAAAGATACTTCGGCATATGCCCGCACTATTCCTGATTTTAAGTGTTTCGCCAAATTGGTTTCTGGGATGTTCTTACCTCCTATAGATCGTAATTGATGTAGCAAACTTTTCTTCCGGCTTGAAAACACGTCTCTATTTTTGCATCTCGGCGTCTTTTTACCGTATTTGGCAGATTAGAAAAACTGCAGACGCAAAAAAGACGTATGTCGAGTAAATTAGTCCGAAAAATGCTATACTTATTTTGTTTAACCGTTATTGAACAAGCCGCACCAGGGCTGGTATAGGAGGCTGAAATGCTGCAGATTCGACTCCTCGGTCAATTCGATGTTCGCCTGGACGGAAAGCGTATCGTCATTTCTTCGCGGGCGGGGCA
>JBLNAU010000385.1:0-3528 GCA_050259515.1 Syntrophothermus sp. | reverse complement strand
GAATGGGGATGGAGTCGACCGGTCTGAAAATCATTTGGGAGTAGAAAAGTTATGTTAAAAGTAGCCGTCATCGGGGGCGGATCGACCTATACACCCGAGCTGGTGAATGGCTTTATCGCCCGCGTCAGCCAGTTCCCGATCACCGAGCTTTGGTTGATGGATATTGATGAGGAGCGGTTAAAGGTCGTTGGAGGATTTGCCCAGCGGATGGTGGAAGCAAAGGGCTCGCCATTCAAAGTCGTTCTGACAACGAATCAGCGGGAGGCCGTCAAAGACGCTGCCTACGTGACCACGCAGCTGCGCGTCGGCCAGATGGAGGCACGTCGCAAGGATGAGTATCTCGGTCTGCGTCACGGGCTGATCGGACAGGAGACGACCGGCGTGGGAGGCATGGCAAAGGCCATGCGAACCATTCCTGTCATCTTAAAAATCGCTTCCGATATGCGGGAGCTCTCGGCGCAGGGAGCGCTGCTGGTTAACTTCACCAACCCGGCGGGACTGGTCACGCAGGCGCTGAGCAAGTATGCCGCGGACGTTCCAGCCGTGGGTGTCTGCAATGTGCCGATCACGACCAAGATGCACATTATCGAAGGGCTTGAAAAGGCGACCGGGAAAGAGATCGATCCGGATCATACCGAGCTGGACACACTCGGCTTGAACCACCTCTCGTGGCACCGCGGGTTTGCGGTGGATGGAGAGGATGTCTGGCCGCAGGTCATTCAGGGATTTATTGCCGAGCTGAAGCAGGAATCCGATCCTGAGTGGGATCCGCGCACGATCGAGGTGCTGCGGATGATGCCCAATTATTACCTGCAATATTTCTATCACACGGACAAAAAGCTGAAGTCCCAGGAAAAGTGGCCGCCGTCCCGCGCCGAGGAAGTCATGGAAGTTGAAAAGGATCTGCTGCGCGAGTATGCCGATCCAGCCCTCAAGGAACCGCCTGCCGACCTGATGAAGCGCGGGGGAGCCTATTACTCGACGGTAGCGACACAATTATTGAATGCCCACTACAACGACCTGGGCGAGACCCATGTCGTGAATACGAAAAACAATGGGGCAGTCAGGGAATGGCCCGCCGACTGGGTCCTGGAAATACCATCCACTGTGAGACGGAGCGGGATCACGCCCATTCCCACCCCTCCCCTGCCTGCTTCATGCTTCGGCCTGATCGCGGCAGTGAAGGCGTACGAGCTGCTTACGGTGGAAGCCGCTGTCCACGGCGACCGGGATGCCGCCTATCAGGCTCTGCTTGTGAATCCGATCGGTCCCAAGGCAGACAAGGTCCAGGAAGTGCTGGACGATCTGCTGGAGACTCACCGGGAATATTTACCCCAGTTTTGGAAATGACCCAAAAGGGGTGACCCACACAGGTCGCCCCTTTTTATCGCATCGATGAGAACAGTTACCTTGAGGCCATCATGACAACCATTGAACTTTCCCTGATCCCCGACTCAAATGTCGATTACCAAACGATGGAAGAGCTGATGAAGGATTTCCAGCGTGAAACGGGTGCTGAGGTCCTCCTCAAACGGATGGAGTGGGAAAATGCCTGGCCGCAATTGATCGGCATTGCCACCCAGGGACAAGGCGTGGACGTCTCACATGTGGGCTCCACCTGGGTCAGCAGCTTATGGAACATGAACGCCTTGCGACCAATGCCATCACATTTCATCAACAAGATCGGCGGTGATCAGGCTTTCGTCCATTCCACCTGGTCGAGTGTCGTATCAGAATTTGATCGGAATGCCTACGGGATTCCCTTTAGTACTTATGTATACATTGTCGCCTATCGAAAGGATCTTGTTGAGAGAGCAGGACTGAACCCGGCCGCCGCGTTTGCCACACCTGCCGCGCTGGAGGCAAGTGTTCGTAAGCTTGGGGAATTAGGCGCCGTGGAAAATGCCTGGCTCATGCCCATTGTCCCCCATCCATTTAATGATTTCGTCCACATGGCCGCTTCATGGATCTGGAGTTCAGGCGGCGACCTGATCGACAACCGCGGCAAACAGGTGCTGTTCAACTCTCCTGCCGCGCTCGCAGGCTTGAAGTCCTTTCTCCGCCTCCTGCGCCTGGTTCCTGAAACGGATTATCTCGGCTCGGATGAATGCATGAGCGCCCTGCTGGAGGGCCGGGCAGCTGCGGTGGTGACCGACGCGCGCGCCCTCAATACATCCCTCCAGATCCAGGCTCCTCACGTCGAGGAGATTGGTGCCGCAAGCCTGATGAGCATTCCCTGGTCTGGCGGAGGAAGCCTAGTGATCTGGCGGCATACCTATGGGTATCCTGAGCGCCTGGAAGCTGCCTACAAGCTGGTCGAGTTTTTGGTCCGCAAAGATACGATGATGACCCTGGCCGGTCGCTGCTATACCCTGCCGGCCCGCACCGATGCGCTTGAGGAGCTTTTCCCGATGGATCATGTCCTCCGGCCAGTCATGTCCCAGTTGATGTCCACCGGCCGCGCCTACCGTCCCATCGCGCTCTGGCACCGCATCGAATACCAGTTTGGCGCCGAACTCGGAAACGTAATCAAACGATTGAGAGAGGATCGAAACCTCGATCTGGATTCGACCCTGGAAGAGGCAATGGACTCGCTGGCCTACCGGCTTAACCTAACCCTGGGATAAGACTTTTCTCCCTGTCTGCTCACTATTTCCAGCAACTTTTGTCCGGCATCAGTTGCAAAAATTCGTAAAGGATAATCGACTCCAATGACAAACCGTTCGCTTCCCAATATTCCCTGGCAGGATCGACCTGCAGGGAACTCCGACGTAGTCTGGCGCTACGACTCAAATCCCATCATCCCACGCAATCTGATCCCCTCCTCAAACAGCATCTTCAACAGTGCGGTCGTACCGTTCAACGGCAAGTTTGCCGGCGTCTTTCGCTGCGACAACAGGAAGCGCGATATGAATGTGCATCGCGGCTTTAGCGATGATGGCATTCGCTGGCGGCTGGACGACTGCCCGATCGAGTGGCAGTATGACGACCCCGAGCTCAGCCACTTCCAGTATCGGTACGATCCACGCGTGGTCTGGATCGAAGACCGGTACTATGTGAGCTGGTGCAACGGCTATCATGGTCCGACCATCGGCATTGGATACACCTACGATTTTGAAAAATTCACGTTCCTGGAGAATGCACTGCTTCCCTTCAACCGCAACGGTGTATTGTTCCCGCGCCGGATCAACGGAAAATATTTCATGTTCAGCCGCCCCAGCGATAACGGCCACACGCCATTCGGGGATATTTATCTCAGTCAGAGCCCGGACATGATCCACTGGGGACAGCACCGCTTCGTGATGGGGACCAAGGGCGGCTGGCAGAGCACCAAGATCGGCGCGGGACCCGTCCCGATCGAAACCCCGGAGGGCTGGCTGTTGTTCTATCACGGCGTGCTCACCTCCTGCAACGGGTTCGTCTACAGCTTTGGAGCCGCGCTGCTTGATCTCGATCAGCCCTGGAAGGTCATCGCCCGTGGTGCATCATACCTGCTCTCACCGCAGACCTATTACGAATGTGTTGGCG
>JBLNAU010000384.1:0-4697 GCA_050259515.1 Syntrophothermus sp. | reverse complement strand
CTTCCTCCAGGCGGTGATGGACGTGTTTCACAAGGTCCCGGCGGCGCTCCTCGGTCAGAGGCGGCAGGTTGAGATGGATGACCTTGCCATCGTTGTTTGGGTTCAACCCCAGCTCGGATGCCTGGATCGACCGCTCGATCACCTTGAGCGTGGTCGGATCGAATGGCTTGATCATGATGGAACGCGACTCGGGTATGCTAATCGACGCCAGCTGCATCAACGGGGTGGGAGTTCCGTAATATTCCACCGGCAACTTCTCCACCAGACCGGGATGAGCGCGTCCTGTTCGAATGGCAGCAAGATCGTCATGAAGAACCTGAAGGGCGCCGCGCATGCGACTCTCGGCGCTGCTAAGCATATCTTTTATCACCACAGCCTCCTACCGCTTGTCTTGTAATGAATTTTATTTTTGTTTGGATTCGAAGGTTGAAATCCCAACAAAAGATAAGCAAAAGATGCGGCACTACATAGTGCTGGAATAGTCTTTGTGTTATTAAGGATACACCAAAATACCAAAAAACGCCACACGGACGCAGGTTATGAGAGTTTTTGAGGAAGACTGAGAGTCCTCCAAAACAAAAAAGGAGAGGTTGCCCTCTCCTTCATGAAGAAAATCAGGTCATCCACTGACCAGAGTGCCGACCGGCTCTCCGCGCAGGGCGCTCGTCAGGGCGTTGGTATCCCAGAAATTCAGGACCAGGATGGGGAGATTGTTCTCCATGCACAGGGTGACAGCCGTGCTGTCCATGACGGTCAACCTGCGGCTCAGGAAATCGAGGTGGGTCATACTGTCGAACTTGACCGCATCCAGATTGTGTTTCGGATCGGAGTCATAGACACCGTCGACCTTGGTGGCCTTGATCACTACATCGGCGCCGATCTCGGTCGCGCGCAGCGCGGCAGCGGTATCCGTCGAGAAGTAGGGATTCCCGGTCCCGGCGCTGAAGATGACCACCCGCCCCTTTTCGAGGTGGCGGATGGCACGCCGGCGGATGTAGGGCTCCGCGATGGCGCGCATCTCGATGGCAGACATGACACGGGTGGTCACTCCGTCACGCTCGAGCGCGTCCATGACGGCCAGGGCATTCATCACCGTTGCCAGCATCCCCATATAGTCGGCAGTGCCGCGATCCATGCCGCGCTCCAGGCCCTGTTTTCCGCGCCAGACATTTCCCGCGCCGATGACGACTGCCACCTCCACCCCCATGTCATAGACTTCCTTGATACGGCTGGCAATCGATTCCGCCTCCGCCACGTCGATGCCATATCCAGATTTATTTGCCAGTGCCTCCCCGCTTAATTTGAGAAGAATGCGTTTGTATTTAATATTGCCCATATCTCTCCTTATACCTTAGGGATCGAAAAATAAGTCAAAAAAAGACCAACCCGGAGGTTGGTCTTTTCGAGACTAGTCACCCAAACTTTCGCCCAATTCCCAGCGCTGGAAGCGGCGTACAACGACATTTTCGCCAATGGCCGCCACATTTTGGAGGATCAGCTTTTCCACCGTGATGGACTCATCGCGGATGTAAGGCTGCCGGAAAAGGACAACTTCATCCTTGAATTTTTCGAGTCGCCCCTGGACGATCTTATCGGCGACGGCATCGGGCTTGCCTTCCTCCTTGACACGAGCGCGGGCAATCTCCCCTTCGTGCTCGAGGACATTGGCCGGGATGTCTTCGGCTTTCAGGTAGCGGGGCGCCGAGGCCGCGATCTGCAATGCAATCTCATGGGCCAGCTGGCGGAACTGCTCGGAACGGGCAACGAAATCCGATTCGCAGTTGACTTCCACCATGACACCGACACGCCCGCCGCCATGGGAATACAGCTCTACGACACCCTGTGAGGCATCACGGTCAGCGCGCTTGGCAGCAGTCGCCATACCCTTTTCGCGCAGCCAGTCGACAGCCTTCTGAAAATCGCCATCCGCTTCGGTGAGCGCCTTGCGACAATCCAGGACACCTGCCTTGGTCGCGTTGCGCAATTCTTTGATCATTTCAGTCGTGATTTCCATCTAATTTTCCTTCTCATTCAATGTGTGGAAAGAATTACTCTCCGGCAGGTTCGTTTTCTACCTTCTTGACATCCGTATCGGCAGCGGCATTCATTTTGGCCAGTGTGGATTCACCCAGCAGGGCGTTATCCTCGAGCTCCTCGTCTGTATCCACCACCTTCGGCTTGCGGGCCGGCCGTTCAGCCTGGAGCTGGGTCTGTTCCTCAGGCTTATCTCCATCCTCTTCCTTGCGCATGGCCTTGCCTTCGAGAACAGCATCGGCAACCTTGGCCACCAGCAACTTGATGGCACGGATGGCGTCATCGTTGGAGGGGATCACATAGTCGATGTTCTGGGGATTGCAGTTGGTATCCACCATGGCAACGATCGGGATATTGAGCAGATTCGCTTCATGGACCGCGGCCTCCTCCCGCCCGACATCGATGATGAAGAGCAGATCGGGGCGGCGCTTCATGGAGCGGGTGCCCGAAAGGCGGGTGGTCAGACGTGTGATCTCGCGCCCGATCAGCAGACCTTCCTTCTTGGTCAGGCGGTCGAGCTCATTGTTATCGCGTCTTTTCTCCAGGTGCTCAAGCTCCTGGATACGGGCATACATCGTGGACCAGTTGGTGAGCATGCCGCCCATCCAGCGCTCGGTGACGTACGGCATCCCGCAGCGCGTGGCCTCTTCGGCAACCGTTTCCTGCGCCTGTCGCTTCGTGCCGACGAACAGGACTGTTCCGCCGTTCGCGACGTTATCGCGGATGACATTATAGGCCTGGTTCAACAGCTTGGAAGTCTGCTGCAGGTCGATAATATGAATACCGTTCCGTTCCGTGAAGATGTACGGTCTCATACGGGGGTCCCACTTGTTCGTGCGGTGCCCAAAGTGAACGCCGCTCTCAAGCAGGGCTTTCATGGAAATAACAGCCATTCTTCTCCTAACTTTTCCACTTCCGAACGCGTGGCGTCTCGGCGCCAGCGTGAAATGGAATGAGTTTAGCGGGGATTGATGACCCGCTCAAGGACGCTTGATGCCCGTCCCAGGCAAGATATGGCGCTTTCTGCGCCGGGGGCGGATTATAACATAAAACAATGGCTTCCCCTTAAAATCCTCGTTCGGAGCCGGCTGAGCTCCGAACGAGGATTTCCGCATTTTATACGTCCCGAAGGTTTCGCTCTTGATCGCCTGATTGAATCCCGGGACTGTATATTGTCGATTAGATCACAGCACCATGACCATATAATTGCTGTTTCACATTAACAACCCGTTTGCGCAGGTCTGTCTTGGTCTCGATATCGCTCTCGATTTTATCGATCGCGTACATGACCGTTGTGTGGTCGCGGCCTCCAAGCACCTCTCCGATCTGGGGAAGGGAAGCATCTGTCTCTTTGCGCAGGAGGTACATAGCAACCTGTCTTGGCTGGGCAATCTTCTGGGAACGATCGCGGCCGACAAGGGCTTCCACAGTGGTTTGCCATTCCTTGGCAACCAGTTCAATGATCTTTCCGGGAGCGATATCCCTGCGCTGAGGCAGCAAATCGGCCAGCGCCACTTCGACGAGGTTTGGCGTCAGCATCGTGCCGCTGAGGTCTGCAAAGGCAAGGATGCGATTGAGCGCGCCTTCCAGCTCGCGGATATTCGACTGCACACGGCGGGCAATGCTTTCCAGGATATCGTCGGAAATCTGGCGGCCGGTCCGCTCGGCTTTCGAGCGCAGGATCGCCAGACGGGTTTCAAGATCGGGCGGCTGGATGTCCGCGGTCAGGCCCCACTCGAAGCGAGAGCGAAGACGTTCATCCAGGGTATTCAGGGATTTGGGAGGGCGGTCCGAGGATACGATGATCTGCTTGTCCTGTCCGTGCAGGGTATTGAAGGTGTGGAAGAATTCCTCCTGCGTGGATTCCTTGCCGGCAATGAACTGGATGTCATCCACCAACAGCACATCGGCAGAGCGGTATTTCTCGCGGAATGCCTGGTTGGTGTGTGTGCGGATGGCATTGATCATGTCGTTGGTGAATTCTTCAGACGAGACATACAGCACATTCAAGCCGCGCTGGTGACAGGCATTCCCAATTGCATGCAGCAGGTGCGTTTTGCCAAGCCCCACCCCTCCATACAGGAAAAGCGGATTGTAGGCCCGCGCCGGCTTTTCCGCGACCGCCAGACAGGCTGCATGAGCCAGGCGATTCCCCGAGCCGACCACAAAGGTCTCGAACAGGTAGCGCGAGTTCATGTTCGAGGGACGCGACGGCGTTTCGTAGGAATCAATAAACCGATCCGCGGTTGGGTCGTAGGCCTCCGTTTGGGCTCGACCGGACGGCCTTTCCTCCATCACAGGCTCATACTCATTCCCGTTCACGACAAAATCGACATTGACACTGGCATTGACAATCCCCACCAGCAAACGGCTCACTGTACTTGCCAGACGGTTCTCCAGCCAGTCACGCGCATATGCATTGCGCACACCAATGACCAGCTTTCCGTTCTGATATGAGATTGGTTTTGTATCGCGCACCCAGGTATCAAAAGAGGCGCGCGGCATTTCCATCTGGAGTTGTCCAAGTACGGATTGCCATGCCTGTTCAGCGTTCATAAATGCTCCACCAACGTAGTTTAGCGTGGTCGAATTAACCCGCTTTATCAGCGGCTTTACTTCGTCCCGAGTATAAAGTTATTATTCGTCTTACGGGGCTTTAGGAG
>JBLNAU010000383.1:0-3407 GCA_050259515.1 Syntrophothermus sp. | reverse complement strand
AATGAGCCCCCGATCGACTCTTTCCAATTTTCGTGATAGGCCTGGATCAAGTCGGAATACTGTGGGAATTCCCTGGACAAAATTGCAACGCCCTCGGCAAAGGTACGTCCCTTATCCTGCTGGGCATTCCATTCCATGAAATTTACCTCCTGGAGGAATTGCTCCATGGCTTCTTCATTTTCCGCAAAATAGCGGCGATAAATATAACGGGGATTCCATTCGAGCAGGACATTCCCGAAGTCAAATAGGATGGCTTTGATTCTGTGGGTCATCCCGCTATTTTACCCGCTTTGGATCGAGCCTCCGGTATTACGGTCTCTTATACAGAGCTCATTTTGTTTAGCGGGTGAAAGCCCACGCAATCGAAAGAACATGATGACACTATCACTATTCTGAGCATTTGTTAACGAACTTTCCTACCAGGGAGTGATTGAGAGGCAGGTTCTTCTCGGTTAAGGTTAGGCCCGAGTGTACGATCGCGTTCGAAAACACTGGCTGCCCAGGCGGGACAGGAGGCAAGCCGGCAGGCATCGCATGACCTGTGAAGAAAGAAACTCCAAGGTTGGACTGACATTCAAATAGCTGAGGCAAAGAGATCCTGACGCGTCGATTGCATGTTGTTGCTGTTAATGGATCGCTGCACTCCCATGACAAGTAGAGATTGAAGGAGGTACGATGCGTACGATAAAAATTTACCTGATCCTTGTGCTCGCCGCAACTTTGATTGCTGCCTTCACGATCAGCAAGGTCGGCACGGTTTCAGCCCAGCAGGATCAGCCCGTGGGCGTGGTGGTGGCTTATGTGCCTGGACAAAGCATTACGATCATCGATCAGAGCGGGAACCAGCATGCCTATATGATCTCTTCCTCATTGAAGATCCTGCCGCCGGGCCGCGCCAATTCTCTGACCATCGGCTCGTTCGTGACGGTGATCGCGCCGGCCAGCCTGAGTCAAGGAAAGGAAACAGCGGTTGGAATTGTGATCCATCCGCATGTCCCGGCGGGCTGGAACGTCCCGTCCCTTTCGGCGACACCTGGCGTCAGCGAAACGCCTGGTGGAACGTTCACTGCCACGCCTGCCGGTACATCGATGCCCACGGAAACTGCAACGCCAACCGGAACGGGTACTGAGACTGCATCTGAGACCGCGACAGCCACCGTCACTGGGAGTCCCCTCGAGACACCGACCGCGACTGCAACGACGATGAGTGGAAACAACCCGGACATAACGAATACTCTCGTCGGCTGGCTGATGTCGTTAGTCCGCCAGCTGCTCCCCAGCCGGTAATGGATTTGTAAATGCAAAAGTCCCCACTGTGAAAACAGCGGGGACTTTTTGTAATCATGGAACGCTAGTACCGCAACAAGCTGCTTAAGTTGGAGGGTTAAAATTGATAATGGACCTTCAAAATAAGCTTGAGACCCTACAGCTTAAGGAAGTTGCGGCACTAGGCTTTGATCTTTTCACCCCTGGGATCATAAAGCGGTTCCTTCTCGACGGTGGCGGGGTACTCCACGCCAAAACATTCCACGCTGACCCGGGTGCCTGGCTTCGCCAGCTCGATCGGCAGATACGCGTAGGCGATACTCTTGTTCACCGAATAGCCAAAGCCTCCGGATGTCACCCAGCCGACCAGGTTCCCTTCGTGGCGGATCGGCTCATTGTTAAACACGATCGTATTCGGGTCGTCCAGGGTCAGGCAACACAGCTTTTTCTGGATGCCGTCGGTCTTTTGTTTCTTCAAGGAGTCCTTGCCCATGAAGCTCGCTTCCTTGTTCAAGGCAACCGCGAAACCAAGCCCGCCCTCGAACGGAGAGTAATCGGGCGTGATGTCCGCGCTCCAGTAGCGATAACCTTTTTCGAGGCGCAGGGAATCGATGGCCTTGTATCCGGCGGCGATCATGCCATACGGCTTGCCGGCCTCCCAGAGTGTATCCCAGAGCTGCTCGCCGTATTCCGATGGGGCGTAAAATTCCCAGCCCAGCTCCCCGACGTAGGTGACGCGCAGCGCCAGGGTTGGAATATTGCCGATCGTGATCTGTTTGGCGGTCATGTAGGGGAAAGCAGCGTTCGAGACATCATCGCGGGTAACGCTCTGCAGAATATTACGGGCGCGCGGTCCCCAGAGGCCGTAGCAGGTCCGGGACGAGGTGATATCGTTGATGTAGACGGTCCCATCCAGGGGCATGTAGCGGCGCAGGTGGGTCATATCGTGGGTGCCGAACATGGTGCCGGTCACGATCATGAACCGGTCCGGCGCCAGGCGGGTGACGGTAAAGTCACATTCGATGCCGCCGCGGGCATTGAGCATCTGGGTGTAGACGACCGTCCCGATCGGCTTGTCGATGTCGTTGTCGCACAGGGACTGCAGGAAGTCACAGGCGCCCGGGCCCAGCACTTCGATCTTCGAAAAGGAGGTCTCATCGAAGAGGGCAGCCACCTCGCGCGTGGCGCGATGTTCCGCCGCAATGGCCGGCGACCAGTTGTCGAGCGCCCAGCCTTTCAGCTCCTGGACGGGCGCGGAGCGGGCATCCTGTTCGTTCGGCGTGAACCAGTTGGGCCGCTCCCAGCCGCCCTTTTCGCCGAATACCGCGCCGAGGTCCTGCAGACGGTGATATGCCGGGGAGAGGCGCAGCGGCCGGGCCGACTCGCGCTCCTCGTACGGCATATGGACATCATAATACTTGCCGTAGGTTTCCACCGTACGGGCCAGCGTGAATGCCTGGCTGCCGTATTGGTTGCCGAAGCGGCGGACGTCGAGACGCCACATGTCCCACTCGGGGTGACCGTCAATGATCCATTCCGCCATGACCTTGCCGATGCCACCCGCGCCGGCGAGACCATGCGCGCAGAAGGCACAAGCCACCCAGAAGCCGCGCACGGCGGTCGGGCCAAGCAGGAATTCAGAGTCGGGGGTAAAGCCTTCGGGGCCGTTCAGGAGCTGGGCGATCTCCACCGTTTCCATGGCAGGCACGCGCTTGATGATGGCTTCCATCAACGGTGTGAAGCGCTCCCAATCGGGCTCGAGCAGCTTGAAGTTCCAATCCTGCGGGACGCCGTTCAACCCCCAGGGCTTGGGCTGGCGCTCATAGCCGCCGGTGACCATGCCGCTGGCAGTGCCGCGGAAATAGACGAGGTTATCGGGATCGCGCATGGTGGGCATGGACTGCGGCTGATCCTTCACCGGCCTGGTGATCAGGTACAAGTGGGCCATCGGGATGATGGGCAGGGTAATGCCGACCATGCCGGCAATATCATTACCCCACAGGCCTGCGGCATTGATGACCACATCGGTCTGGATCACGCCCTTGTCGGTGATCACGTCCCTGACCTCATTGTTGGTGACCTTGATGCCGGTCACGCGCGTGTTCGAGACGATCTGCGCGCCGCGGCTCTTGGCTCCCGCG
>JBLNAU010000382.1:0-3132 GCA_050259515.1 Syntrophothermus sp. | reverse complement strand
TTGCGAATGGCATCGGGACAAAAGATGTCGTGAAACTGGTGATTCATAAATTCATCCCGCAGCTGCACTGCGGGATGAATATTCTAGTCTGGCTTTTCAAGGATGTGGGCGACTGCCGTGGATGCGGGGCCTCCCAGGGACTGGATCAGGGCCACTTTTGCGTCCGGGACCTGATTCGCTTCTGCCTGGCCCCGGAGCTGTTTCACTGCGTCGACGGCCTGGTACACGCCTGCCGCGCCTCCGGGGAAACCGCGCGCCTTCATCCCGCCCATGGTGGCGGATGGAATTTTCCCTTTCAATCCGATGTCCCCCTCTGCCGCGAGCTTCCAGCCCTGCCCGCGGACGGCGAATCCGGCCGCTTCCAGCTGCAGGGCGGCATAGATGCTGAACACGTCGTGATATTCAAAAAGATCGATATCCTCCAGCAGGACGCCTGCCTGCTTCATGGCCTTGCCTGCCGAGATGTGGGCGGTGTTAAAGAACAGCATGTCTTTGCGGTCGTGCAGGGCCAGCGTATCTGAAGCAGATGCGGACCCGGCGATCCTTACGAGCGGCTGGTCATGGTTGGGCGGGAGCAGTTCACGGCGGGTCAGGATCACCGCAGCCGCACCGTCGGCGTTGGGGGCCATGTCGAACATGTTGACCGGGTCACTGACCATCTCTGCGCGGGCATAGCTCTCGGGCTTGATCGCCTTGCGGAACATCGCACAGGGATTCCCTGCACCGTTGGCATGCGCGGTCAGCGCAAAACCTGCAAAACCGTCCTTTGGAACCGCATGTTCATACATATAGCGTTTCATCAAAAGGGCCGCCTGGGAGGTGGGGGTCATGCCCTGCACAGCTTCGAAATCCGAGTCGCTCGTGGGTGCGAGCGCTGCGTCGACCCCCGGGCCGACTTTGTCTGTGAACTTCTCCACGCCGACGACCAGCGCCACATCCACCATGCCGCTGGCGACCGCCAGATAGCCCTGTCGTAAGGCTGCCCCTCCGGATGCCCCGGCGGCCTCGACCGTGACGGCTTCGATGCCAAGCAGGCCTGCATAATCGGCTAGCAGCACGCCCAGGTGAGCCTGGTTGGAGAGATTGGGCGCCAGCATGTTGCCAACGAAAAGCGACTGCGGCCTGAGCCCGCCTGCATCCCTGACGGCATCCTGAATGGCTGCGAAGGCCAGCTCACGCAGACCAATGTCCCAATGCTCACCAACTTCGGTTTGTCCAATTCCTGCGATAACGACTTCTGTCATTTTTTTTATTTCCTAGTCGATATCCGATGTTCGAATATCAGTCTTTATTTCCAAATATGCTTCAGAAAATTCAGCTTTTCCAGCGTATGAAAACTTTCTCCACCTTCATGGCCGTTATAAGGATAGATCCTGATCTCCTTCTCTCCGGCCCAGTAGTTGTAGGCGGCATAGACGGTGGAGGGGGGACAGATCTGGTCCATCAGGCCAACTGAGAATAGTGTTTTGGCTCTGGCACGGGTTGCGAAGTTAACTCCATCGAAGTACGAGAGCGTATGGAAGACCGTATCCACCTTGTCGCGATGAACATGGCAGTATTCGGCGATTTCCTTGTAGGGATATGTGTCCACAATCTCCGTCGCTCTGCGGTAGTGACAGAGGAACGGCACTTCAGGCATGGCTATGGCCACGTCCGGGATGAGCCCTGCCGCGGCGACGGTGATGCCGCCGCCCTGGGAGCCGCCGGTCACTGCGATCTGAGCGGCGTCGACCTCGGGATGGGAGCGGGCCGCCTCGATGGCGCGGACCGCATCCGTAAACACCCGCCGGTAGTAATAATGCCGGGGATCCAGAATCCCCTTGGTCATTCTGCCGGGATAATGGGCGTTCCCGCCGTCCGCGTACAGATCGGGTGTATCGCCCATGGACCAGGTGCTGCCCTGTCCGCGGGTATCCATCACCAGTTGAGCGTAGCCGGCACTGGCCCACAGCAGCCAGTCGATGGCGTGATTACGTCCGCCGCCATAGCCGATATATTCGACCACGCAGGGCAGCCTGCCCGTCCGCTGGCTCGGCAGGATCAACCAGCCCTTGATCGGCTGTCCGCCGAAGCCATTGAAGGTCACATCGAAAGTTTCCTGGGCAACCAGTCCGTACTCCACTTTTTCAAATGTTGCATTCAAAGGAAATGCTCGAGCTTCCTCGAGCGTGTATTTCCAAAATGCGTCAAAATCCGCGGGTTCTTCCCGTTCGGGACAGTAGGATTGAAGTTCCTTGAGAGAGAGATCGAAGAAAGCCATGTTCCACCTGGATTGAGATGTTCGATATTCGGTTCACGAATGATCCAATATCGCTGATCGAATATTGCTTTACTTCATTGTCAGTTTGCCGCGGAAGCGGACATAGGTTGCGTAATCGATCTCGGTCCTGCGATTGACGTAATCCTGGGTCTTTGTGGCCAGGCCGGCGCGCTCAGAGATCTTATCGGTCACCGTGATGTCAAAAGCATCGGAGCCGGCACCCGATCCGAAGGACACCATCAGAATGCGGTCACCGGGCTGGGCGATATCGAGCGTTGCCGTGAGACCGATGACAGCCGCGCCGGCGTAGGTGTTCCCGATCACCGGAACCAGGAGTCCCGGCTCGATCTGTTCCATCGAAAAGCCAAGCTGCCCCGCGACCCGCTGTGGGAACTTGGTGTTCGGCTGGTGGAAGATCGCCCACTTGTAATCCTTGGCGGTGGTTCCGGAGGCTTCCATGAGATGGGTGGCAGCTTCGGTGATGTGCTTGAAATAGGCGGGCTCGCCCGTGAAGCGCATGCCATGCTCGGGATATTTCTGGTACTCGCGCCGCCAGAAATCGGGCGTATCGGTCACGTAGGAATAGGTGGCGTTGATGACCGCCAGCGCTTCCTCGGCCGGACCGATGATATAGGCTCCACCGCCCGCACCCGCGGTGTACTCAAGGGCATCCCCGGGCTTGCCCTGGGCGGTGTCCATGCCGATCGCCATGGCGTAATGCCCCATGCCCGAGCCGACCAGTCCCATCGCCGCCACCATAGCCTCCGTGCCAGCCTTGCAGGCGAATTCCCAGTCCGCGGCCTGCGTGTTCGGGACCGCGCCGATCGCTTCCGCGACCAGGGTGGAGGTGGGCTTCACGGCATAGGGATGAG
>JBLNAU010000381.1:0-10211 GCA_050259515.1 Syntrophothermus sp. | reverse complement strand
ATTGACTCCCACTCCGCGGGTTGCAGCAGCGAACAACCCATTCCACCCATCGTTGACAACCTCCACCGGACAGGTCAGCTCCAGGGAAGCGATGGCCTTCAAATGTTCCTGCCTGTCAGATGGAAAATCATAGCCTGCCACGCCGAAGCCAGCTCCGTCGATCTGGGAGGATGCCGTGCCTGCCATATGACAGGCACCCGCGTAGGCTTCCTGGAGAACTTGGGCCACTCGCTCATAGCCCACGCTCTGATGATTTCCTCCTCCAGATTTTCCAAACCCCAGGCATTGACCGGTTTCATCCACAATCAGCGCATGTGTTTTGGACGAGCCAACATCGATACCCAAAAAGTATTTCATTCAAAAAACTCCATCTTTCACATAAGATCGGGTGTCCATTCCTGCGGAGCAGGCTGGAGCAGGCCATAAGTCCGGTATCCATCTTCGATCATGCTCTGTACAGCAGACTGCAGCTCGATCTCGCCGCGCGGGGAAGGTTCCACTTTTGGCAGGTATTCCCAGATGGCGGGTGGAAAAATAAACATCACCGAAGCTGCCATTGGACTCAGGATCTCTTCGCGCCGTGGCTTCTCGATGATCTTCCTGACACGCCAGCGGGAATCCACGTCCACGCTGGAGCGGGCGGAGAGCTCCTCGATGGGACATTCCTTTAAGCACATGGTGATATCTGCGTTGTATTTATAATGCGCCTCGACCAGCTCGAGCAGGGAATCCTCTGGAAGGATGTAATCGGTTGCCACCACCATCACAGGCTCATCCTGAAGCCATCCGGTCGACACGGACAGCATGGCATCCCCATTTCCACGCAGCTCGTGTTGATGTGCAAACTGAATATCCATGGCCCATCGGGAGCCGGCACCGACATATTCAAAGATCTTCTCCTCCAGGTGGTTGGTCACGATGCAGGCTCGTTCGACCCCGGCCCGTTTCACTGCGGTAAGCACATAGTCAAGGGTCGCGCGCCCGTGGACGGGGAGCAGGGGCTTGGGAGTCACATCCGTGTACGGGCGCTGGCGCTTACCGCGTCCGGCAGCCAGGAGGATGGCAGAGCGGATCATGGCTTCACCTCCGACCCTGCTTCTGAAAGTAGAAAGGATAGCCCGTCGCCTGTTTTGGCAACGAAGGCCCTGGAGGGGAGCTCAGGATGTTTGGAGGCGAATTTATCTGCGATCTCCAGGCAGGCAGCTTCTGCCGCTTTCTGCTCAACCAGGGCGACCACGCATCCACCGTACCCACCGCCGCTGAAACGGCTTCCATACACTCCCCGGGTGCTGCTTGCCAGCTCCTGCAGTTCGATCAGGATCGGGCTGCCTGATTCATAGTTGTTAATGGAAGAGGCGCAGGATTGATTCATCAACTCCCCGAATCGCTCCAGGTCCGACTCCTCCCACGCTTTTACTCCGCTGCGGACGCGATCAACCTCCGTGAAAAAGTGCATCGCCCGCTTTTGGAGGTTCTCAGGCAGAGTCTTTCGCTTTTCCTCAAAAAGATCGCGCGGCACCTCGGACAGGATCTTTGCTCCAATTTTCAACGCGGAAGCAGCCTGCCTGCATTCATCCACACGGACGTTGAATCCACTTTTGGTTAGCTCGCGTGAGACACCGGAGTAGGCGATGATCCAGGCCAGATCATCAGAGGGCGGATCTGGCACTGGAGTGACAGATGCGGTGATGGTGTCCATGAAAAGAAGTGCATCCCGTTTGCCATTGACGATGGTCAGCGGATCGAGAAGGCCAATCTGGAGATTCAATTCATCATGTTCCAGCCTGTATTCCAATTGGACCAGCTCAGAGCCTGTCAGTTCCATCTCATTGACATCGGCAAGCGCCAGGAGATAGGCCAGCCCCACAGAGGCAGAGGAGCTCAAGCCCGAGCCGATGAGCGAACCATCTACATGTGCCTGCATACCGCGTTTGCATCCCAATACCCGGGCGGCTGCCTGTGCATAGCGCGACCAGTGCACCCGATCCAGCTCACCGATTAGAAATTTTGTTTCGCCCAATGGCTCACTGGTAATGATCAGCTGGTTAGATTCGAGCGGCTCATAGTCAAGCGCTGTACCGATCTGGAGGGTGCGGCCGAGCACCGGGCCGCCTTGATGGTCGATGTGCGCGCCGAGGGGACAGATGCGATAAGGAGAAAAAATGCGTCTCATTCTGTGATTGTATTCCCCCGTTTCTGCTCAAGAGTCCTCTTGATACCGCTCAAATATTTGCCGTGCAGCGGGTACAGCCAGAGGAGAAAAATCGCCAGCAGGAAACCGATCGTTGTCGGTACGGTCAAAAAGATCCGAAAGCCCAGGTCCACGGACGCTGGCTGGACGTCCAGTAGAGTGTCATAGCCGAAGGCAGGCATGATGAGTCCGAACATGGAGGAGACAAGCAATCCGCTTAAAGTAATGAGAAACCCGCTCATCCCGAAATACATACCCGCCCGCTGGTGACCGGTCTTGACCTCATCTTCGTCCACGACTTCGGTCATGATGACGTCGCCGATGAGGACCAGGCCGCCCAGCCCGATCCCGAGCACGATCGCCGCAGCATACGTAAAGTAGATATTGGGAGAAAAGCCCATCGGCACGATGCCAAGGATCATGACCGCGTTGGCCAGCATGAGCGTCCGGCGGGAATCAAGCTTATTGGCAACCCAACTGCGCCACGGGTAGAGGGAAAGCATGGCAACCAGGAACGCGATACCCAGGATGACGGTCGTCAGGCCCTCGTCCACGTCGAGACTGTATTTCAGATAGAAAAGCATGCCTGCCTGCAGCGTTCCGGTGGCAAAGAAGCGCATGGATTGAGCTCCCGCCGCGGTAAGGTAGCTGCGGTTCAGGAAAGTTGATTTCAGCGCGGCACCGAACGGATAGGAGGTGTCGGTCTTCAGTTCCGGCCGCTCAAACAGGTGGGGCACACCCGCATAGATGGCAATCACGGAAATAACCGAAAGCAAGACCGCCATCCCGGACCAGCCCAATACACTGGCCAGATAGGGCGGCAGGGCCGCGCCCAGCACCAGTGCAATGGTCTGGAAAATATTCATCTTGGCGGCCACGTCCGTTCGTTCGTGGTACGAGCCGAACATCTCCGGCAGGAGTCCATAGTAACCGGTTGCGATCGCGGTATATAGCCCCTCCCAGATGACGATCATGACTCCGAAATAAACCAGCAGACCCACAGGATCGGATTTCCCATCAAAGGGCACTGTGAAGATCAGGGAGAATGCCACCGCATAAGGCAACCCGCCAAACAAAATATAGGGAATGCGCCTTCCCCAGCGGGTACGTGTGCGGTCCGATAGAAAACCCAGCGCGGGGTTGTTCAATGCGTTGTAGATGGTGTAGAAAAACCAGAACGTGGAATACCAGGTGACGGGCAGGTTTTTTACATCGACAATATAAAAAGCAATGATGCCGGCAATCGCTTCTGAGATCGTTGCCACGCCCAGGCTGGTCAACGAATACATGATGCGGGTTTTCCTGCTGGTGACAAATTCGGGTTTGGTGATTTCTGCAGTGGCCATTTCAGCTCCATAACCTGTTCAAGAGGCTATTTGTAGTTTCGAGGGCGATCTTCTCACACTTCGCCTGTAGCCGCCCGGGATAGCGATAAGCCAGCGGTGCCACGTCCACTTCATAGCCGCCCTCCGCATGCGCGGCCTCGGTGTGGAGATAACTTATGCAGCCATCCGTCACACTGGTAAAGATCGTATGGCTGGCCGGTGATGCAGCCTTAACCTTCATGCCAATCTCAGTAAAGGTCTCTGCGCCAAAGGTTACGAAGGCAAGCTCGCCTAACCGCACTGTGTTGATCCGCATGGGTACAGCCCAGTAGCCTTCCCTCGCTTCGATGACCGGTTTCCAGGGATAGCGCTGGTTGAGAAGGATATCGGCGAACACCGCCATGAAACCGGGAAGTTTTGCAAGCGCCAGCAAAGGCCTGCCATAATTCCTGGGTGGATGAGGAGTGGCGGCAGGCGCCTCGGTGGGGAGCCATGCCTCCATCCGTTCGAGGCGGAGAGGCATATCCCGCATCTTTTCCGAACCGGAACGGACTGCTGCAAGAACGGCATCCGCGACACTGAGGCCTTGTTCCGTGACCTTTTCGAAAGCGATGGCATCCTCCCAGTACATGTCCGGGTTGATGTTCGCTGCCGCCCCCTGCAGGAATAGCGCCAGCCCGCCCAGTTCCTGCTCCACATGATTGCGCATCACCCCGATCCAGTCGGCAGAGACGAGCAGGTTGTCCGGCCCCAGGACAGTGCCGTGACAGGCATAATTCACAAGGGTTGCGAATCGTCCATTTTTTGTGAATACGCTGATCACCTGCAGGGACCTGTCCCTTGCGCCGGAGGGATTTCGCCCGATCTCCATTCGGCCATCCGGCATTTTCTCCCGGCGATTGATCCCTACATTGGCCTCGCCCTGGGAATATTCCACCCAGGCAGGCTGGAGATGGTTCTCCGCCTCGCTGACAGCCTCGCTGATATTCTCCACCAGTGAGTTGATGTATTCGTGATTTTTGCGCGGCGATTTTTCGTCGGCATAGGCAATCGGGCCGGAATGAGTGTGCGAGCAGCAGAGTAGCACCTCCGTAGGACGAAGCCTGGCACGGACGCGGTCCACAACGAATTCGTTTATGGTCAGAATGTCCAGTGCCACGATGGCAACCCGTGTTTTTCCCTCATCCAGAACCAGCGCTGTGGCAGTCAGATCATCGTGAGCGCCGGTATTCCCCTTTGAGCGGTCACCATAGCCGATCAGAAAGATCCCCCTGGGCGGAGTGATGATGCGGCGTGCAGCGCCTGCTGAGAGAGCAAGCTCGTTCATTGAATGGTCTCCATGTGTAGATTTTTACGCGTCTCCTCCACCGTGTCGCCGACGCGGTATCTCTGAAAGACGAAGTACCCTATGAATATGAATACGGCCATCACCGGGTAGGCCAGGCGGACGCCGAGCGGGTTCGCCCGGGTGAATCCGAATCGGTCCAGCAGCACGGGCAGGATCAGCGTACCGACGGCTGTGCCGAGACCGATCGCAAAGGAAAACGTTCCATAGTAGATGGCTTCGCGGCGCCGGTGTGTGAGCATCTCATCATAATCAACCAGGTTGCCCATCATGGCATAGATCAGGATCAGGTAGCCGCCCAGCGCGGTCCCAACCAGGGCAACGAAGAGATATGCCTGGACTGCAATGGGCAGCCCCTCCAGGGCGCCGATGAAAAAGCCGAAGACTGAGATGACCCCGAGCAGGAGCATGCTTGCGTTGAGCAGGGTGCGCTGGCTGTACTTGCGATTGAGCCAGGTCCACACCGGCCCGGTGATCGCAATAAAGAGGATCAGGACTCCCTGAAGGATGCCCACATCTCCCTCGGTCTGGCGCAGCACCAGTGTCACGAAATAGGGAAAGTTCGCCAGGGTCATCTGGTATGCGATGTGAACTGAAAGTGTTGAGAAAAACAGGATGAGGAACTGTTTGTTTTGAAACGTGGCCTTCAGCCCCTCCAATGCGGGCATCGGGTCACCGACCGGACGATCTGTCTCGCGTAAACCCAGCAGTGTGATGTAAATGGTTGCCACGCCGACTACCCCGACCACAGCTCCCATGGCGACCGCACCAATGCTTTCGAAAAGAGGCGCCGCCACCAGCGAGCCGATCAGCACACCGACAATCCCAAAGAATCCCTTCCAGTAGCTCAATCCCAGGCGGGCATGAGTCTCGGGCGCCATCTCGGGCAGGCTGGCATCATAGGGAATTCCCACCAGGCTGTAACTGGTGTGATAGATCAGAATGATGACCATGAAGTACACGGCATTCAAGGCGTAATGGGTCTGGCTGGGCGGCGTCCAGAGCAGGATCGCTCCGATCAGGATGAACGGCGAAGCAAACATCAGGAACGGCCGCCGCCGTCCCCAGCGCGACCGTAATGTGTCGGAGTAGTGACCGATGAACGGATCGATCGCGGCGTCCCAGAATGTGGCGAGCAAAAGCAGTACGCCCATGGTCACTGCGGGCATGTAAACCGGGCGGCCTGAATCCGGGGGCGGGGAATAAAAATACAACAGCCAGGTGCTGACCGTGATGCCTAGAATGTTCAAACCTGCCGATGCACTGGAATAAAGTGCCACACGCCAGAAGGGAAGCTTGTTGGTTTCCATGATGACCTCCGGTGGTCACGCTTGATTATTTCTCATCGCATCCCGGACTGCCCGGTACCCAATGATTTTGATGTCTTCGCGTTCCAGGAATTTCTTCAGTTCATCGCTCCTGAAGGCGTTGTAATTGGCAACCCGGGCGGGCCAATCCGTGGCAAGGGCACGTAGCTCGGGGGTATCCACCGATGGATGAAAAAGGAAATGAGTGATGCCAGCCGGTAGCTCGCCCAGAAGTTTCCTTGCCACCCCGATGTGATCCTGATCGTGCTCCAGCGGCATTGCAAGGATGCCATCCAGCATCGGGATTCCCATCGACTCGAGCATCTCCATCACCGGTGCATATTCCGCCATTTCCTTCTCTCCCACTCCCATCATTTCGATGCCCTTGGCCGTCAGGCGTGGCAGCATATTGGGCAGTAATCGTTTTGCGGCAGCCTGCACATAGGACTGGATGAAGCGCGGATTCATGATGGTTCCCATGTGCGAGTCGACATGGGTGACATCAATCCCGGCAGCCAGCGCCTGCTCAATCTGTGCGTTGAGCTCGGCGTCCACTGCCTCGGGTCGGGCATGGTCATAGACGGCCTGGTGCCACTGGTGAAAGTAACCATCCTTATCCAGTAAACCCGTGCCTGGATCCCGGGTTGACACAGGTCCCCAACGGTAGCTTTCCCACTCGGAATTCAAGGTTGCATGGACTCCCATGTCCATATCCGGATCCTCCCGGCACATTTGGGCCACCGCAGGGAACCACGGGCACGGCACCATGGTTGCGCCGGACGAGATGGTGCCGAAATCCCAGAGATCCTTGAAGGCTTGTACGGAGGCATGGCACATGCCAATATCATCGGTGTGGAGGATGACCGCCCGGTCGTTCTCTGAAAAACCCAGCTTTTTTAGAAAAGGATTTGGTTTCATGAAATCGTAACTCGTTTCTGGAGGGTTGGTTGTCCTAGAGTCCGCAATGTAACGCGCTTGGGTGCAAAAGCTTCAAAGGCTCAGCACGTGAAAATGACTCTCCCTGAGCCACCTGCTGCGATTTCATGTCGAGGGCAAAGACCAATTGATCCATGCCATCGGGGTCGAACTGCGCTTCATAGCATCGGATAGCGGCGATCTTTTCCTCCCAGGTCAGCGTGATGTCGGCAATATAATTGGGCTCGCGGGTGTAGTACAGTGCCACGCCCAGGATGGAATGCGGTTGATAGACAGCATCCACCTGCGGGTCAGACGAGGCGATTTTGGTCAAGCCTGTAAACATGACTGCCTCGGCCGCGGCCAGTCCCGTTTGGATATGGTCGCGGTGTCCCTCGTAGGTGAGCCAGGCATCCGGGGCGAAGACAAGGTCTGGCTTGAGCATGCGGATGTATTTGAGAAACTCACGGCGCAGGTCAAAATAGTTATATTCCCCGGCATCCGGAAAGCCGCACCAGTATTGTTCCTGTACCCCTATAATTTTTCCGGCGGCAAATTGATCGCGTTTCAAGGCGTTGGACGCATCCTTATCAGAGAGGGAGGTATCGATCACGCCCATCAGGTCATTGGTCGCAGTGAGGTAGGTTAGCTTGGCTCCGTTCCTTGCCAGCAGGGCAAGAATTCCTGCCGCGGCGATATCGTTATCGTCATAATGCGGCTGGATGCAGAGGATTCGTTTCGCCGAAAAAAGCTCGGGAAGCGGAAGGATGGAGTCGATGGTCATTTGATGTTTACCGCCTTTCCGGTCCTGGAACTTTTATAGGCGGCGTCTACAATTTTCATGTTTACAAAGCCCTCCGCGGCACCCGGTTGAGGGGTTTTATTCCTGCGAATGCACTGGATGAAATATGCCATCTGTGCGTCGTACATGCTCTGCGGGCAGTGTTCGGGGCGTGGAAACTCAAACCCCGATTTCACGAGTTCAATCTTCTGCTCTTTAACATTTGGAAGCTCGAGCTGGGTTGGGAACAACTGACCGAAGCCTTTGGTGCCATATAGTTGCGTGGCTGCCTCGGGTCCGTCCATATGGGGCTGCCACCAGCCCGATTCGATATAGGAGGTTGCGCCGTTGTCCCATTCGACGAGCAGGACACCCGTATCGTCAACATCAAATTTCTTGTAGTAGGTGCCGAGTTTGGCATACACCGAAACAGGTTGGGGATCTCCCAGCAGGAAACGGGCAGTATCCAGCGCATGAATGCCCATGTCTGCCAGTGCGCCGCCGCCCGCCAATTGTTTTTGGGTGAACCATCCGCTGGGTCCCCAATGGGAATGAACACCATAGCCTTTTGTTCGGATGATCCTGCCCAGTTTCTTTGACTCTTTTTTCAACCACAATACATCTTCATCGAACCGCCAGCAGTGCGCCACCATCAACTTGGCTCCGCTCCTTGCGCTGGCTTCCACCATAGTCCCGGCTTCACGGCGATTGATCGCCATTGGCTTTTCCACCATGACGTGCACACCTGCACTCAAGGCTGCGATCGCCTGCGGGGCGTGCAGGAAGTTCGGTGTGCCGATCACCAGGGCATCCACACCGCCGGCCTCGAGCAACTGCTCCACGGTCTCAAATTGTTTCTGGATCCCGAACTTTTGCGCAAACGATGCGGCCCGGTCTGCGTATTTTTCCACCACGGCGGCCAGCTCCACATCCTTCTGTCCCTGGGCTGCCTGTGCGTGGATGTTAATGATGTATCCGGCCCCTGCAAATGCGATCCTCATGTTATGCTCCCTCGAACAGGTGTAATGTGTGTCCGGTTAAGGTGAAGAACCGTTCCAGCTGGGCTTTCGAAAGGATCAGTGTAGCCGTATTGACCAGCGGATGGCTCAGGAAGGTTTCGCCCAGCCAGATCTCCGAATCGATCCAAAGCTCCACCTGGTGCTCGGTATCATTTGCCAGGCCCATCATGGTCACCGCGCCGCGGGTCACGCCCAGCAGCCGGTAAAGATTTTCCTCGGATGCAAAGCGCAGCTCCTTGACCCCCAGCCGCGCAGCCAGAATATTCAGTTTCACAGTCTTTTCGCAGGCGGTCACGGCCAGGAAAAATCTGCGCGCTTTTTTATCGCATAAGAACAGGTTCTTGGTGCTCACAGCCAGTATGGCAGGACGGTGCAGCTCCGCCTCGGCACAGGTGAAAACAGCGGGATGCTCGATGCGCTGGTAGACAAAATGATTAGCATCCAAAAATGTAAGAAATTCTTTTTCTGTGTTGAACATTTAATTTCCCGGGGAGATCACAGGTGGGGTTTCAATCATGAACCTGATTGGACCGGATCACTTCCGTATACCAGTTGCCAGACTCTTTGACCGTTCGCTGCAGGGTTTCATAATCCACTCGGATAATCCCGAAGCGCTTCGTAAAGCCATGCCCCCATTCGAAGTTGTCGAGCAGGGACCAGACAAAATAGCCGCGCACATCCACGCCATCCTGCATGGCCAGGCGGGTTTGAATGAAATGATTTTTGAGATACTCCAGCCGGCGGGGATCATCCACCTTTCCGTCCGGATCGACCTCGTCATGAAACGCGGCGCCGTTCTCGGTAATATAAAGGGGAGGCAGCCTGTAATCGCGATGGATCCGGTTGAGCAGCCTCCGCAAGGCAGGCGGGTGCACTTCCCAGCCCATTTCGGTATATTCAGAGCCGGGTACCGGCTCGACGTTTCCTTCGGCCGATACAAGGTTTCGGGAATAATAATTAATGCCAAGGAAATCCAGCTCTTGAGCGATGAGCGCCATATCCCCGGCACGGACCTCGGGCATGTTCGGTCCCACCAGGTCGTACACTGCAACAGGATAATGACCCTTGAGCAGGGCATCCAGGAAAAGCGTCTCGCTGCGTTCCCAGGCCCGGTTGGCCGCAGCCACATCCGCGGGATCTTCGCTGGCGGGTTCGGCGGGCCAGAGATTAAGAACGATGCCCACCTGCAGGGAGGCATCCGCTGCGCGGATCGCCTGTGTTGCCAGGCCGTGTGCGACCAGGAGATTGTGGGCGATCTGATACGTGATGCGAGGATCCTGCAAACCGGGCGCATGCTCACCTACCAGGTTCCCATCGAATGCGACCAC
>JBLNAU010000380.1:0-4063 GCA_050259515.1 Syntrophothermus sp. | reverse complement strand
TACTCAGGCCGCTTCCCCCGTCCGGCCCCGGTGGGCGAGCAGCGTGAACACATCCTCCAGGGTGGATTGAACGGACTCAACCTCATTGATCGTAATGTTCTTCGTCGCCAGATATTGGATCAGGCTTTCGGGAGACCAGCGGGCCGGGTCGACGATCACGTGGGCCCGGTCGCCGTGCAGGCTGGCCTGCGCCACGCCTTCGGTATGGCTTAACTCTTCCACGGTTTCCAGCAGGGGATTGGCCGCCAGGTCCCAGGCGGCGCCGTGCAGGTACTGGTCCTTCAACCCGGCCGGTGTGTCGAGCGCCATCAGCTTGCTGCGGTACATGAAGGCGACCCGGTTGCAGTGCTCGGCTTCGTCCATGTAATGGGTGGTGATGAACACGGTCGTGCCCTGGGCAGCCATCTCGTAGATCAAATCCCAGAACTCTCGGCGGGCCACCGGGTCCACGCCGCTGGTAGGCTCATCCAGGAACAGCAGCCTGGGACGGTGCAGGATGGCGCAACCCAGGGCCAGGCGCTGTCGCCAGCCGCCGGAAAGTTCATAGGTGGGAAAGTTGGGCCGCTCGTGCAGCCCCGCCAGGTGCAGGATCTCGTCGATCCGCTTCTTCTCCTCGTTGATCGGGATCTCATACACGCCCGCATAGAACTGGAGATTCTCGAGCACCGTCAGATCGTCGTACAGCGAGAACTTCTGCGACATGTACCCGATCAGCGGCTTGACCAGCTCGGGACTCTTAAAGACATCGATGCCCATCAGGCGCGCCGTGCCTTCGGTCGGCGTGAGCAGTCCGCACAGCATGCGGATGGTGGTGGTCTTACCGCTCCCGTTCGGGCCGAGATAGCCCAGCACCTCACCCGACTCCACGCTGAAGGTGACGTGGTCCACAGCGGTAAACGCGCCGAATTTCTTGGTCAGTCCAACAACTTCAAGCGGAACGCTGTGCGTCGGGTTGTCCATATCCGGCTCCTTCTGTGTCGAGTAAATGGATGAACACATCCTCCAGCGTGGCGGGCACGGGGATGAGATGGTTCATGGGGATGCCGGCCGATTCCAGCCGGGCAGGGATGCGCTCCATGGGGCCTCTGGCATCGCTCACGCGCAGGTGGAGATGATTGCCAAAGGCATGCACATCCTCCACTTCCGGGTCGTCCACGACGATCTGGCGGGTGCCCATCTGGTCAGCCGTGTCGAGCTCCAGGATGCGCCCTTCGAGGCGCCTCATCAGTTCACGCGGCGCGCCCTGCGTCAGGACGCGGCCGTGGTTCATAAAGAAGACCCGGTTGAAGCGCATGGCTTCGTCCATGTAGGGTGTGCTGACCAGCACCGCCGACCCGCCGCGCAGAAGCGCGATCAGCAGGTGCCAGAACTCCTGGCGCGCCACCGGGTCCACGCCGCCTGTGGGCTCATCCAGCAGGAGCACCCGGGGACGATGGATCAAGGCCGAGGCGAGCCCAAGCTTTTTCTGCATGCCGCCTGAAAGGGCCGCGGCCGGGCGGTCGGTAAAGTCGCCTAGCCCGGCAAAGTTCAGGAGCTCCGCCGCCCGCCCCTTCAGCTCATCGGCAGGCACCTCAAACACTTCGCCGAAGAACTCGATGTTCTCCTGAACGCTCAGATCGCCATACAGGCTGAAGCGCTGCGCCAGATACCCGAGCTGCTCACGCGCCTTTTCCACCTGGCCAGGGACATCGAAGCCCGCCACGCGCACTTTCCCGCTGGTGGGACTCAACGCGCCGCACATCAGGCGGATGGCCGTGGTCTTGCCCGCCCCATCCGGACCGACCAGCCCGACCATTTCCCCGGCATGGACCTGCAGGTTGAGCCCATCCACGGCCCGGAAAGAGCCAAAGGTTCTGACCAGGTCTTCCGTTTCGAGTAAAACTTCACTTGACATGTTATTGCACAAATGCCACGTCGGCCGGCATGCCAAGCTTCAGTTTGCCTTCCGGATCGTTGACATTCAGCTTGACCGCATACACGGTGGCGCTGCGTCCCTCCACCGTCTGCACATTGCGCGGTGTAAACTCCGCCTGGTCTGATATCTTGGTCACCGTGGCAGTAAACGTCTGACCCGGGAAGGAGTCGACCGTGACGGTTGCCTCCTGCCCTATATGGATCTCGCCATAGCGGTCCTCCGGAATGTAAACAGTGATGGTCAGGTCGTTGAGGTTTGCCATGGTGATGGCAGACGACCCGGGCTGCACAAACTCACCGGGTTCCACATTGCGGGTGAGGACCACACCGTCCATGGGGGCGTAGACCGTTAATTTCTTGAGCTGGGTGTCGATCAGGGCGAGGTTGGCCATGGCCTGTTCGACGGCGCCCTGCGCCTGCTGTACGCCGTCCCTGGCCTGGTTGAGGGACAGTGATGCGATCCTGACCTGCGGGGAGTTCTCACCTGTTTGCAGCCGGGTCAGGGTATCCTGGGCCACTTCATATCGTTCGCGCGCCACCGAAACAGAGGCGCGGGCATTCAGCACACGGTCGGCCGCATCCGTGTTCAGCAGGGAATTGTAGGCATCCTGGGCATCGTTCAATTCCGTCTCGGCTTCATCGAAGGCATCCTGTGCAACGGTGAGCACATCGCCGTTGCTGGTGCTCAGGTTTTTGGCAATCTTGATTTTGATCTTGTAGGCAGGCGCGTAGGGATTGATATCCCCCAGGTTGATGTCTTCCGGGCTGATCTTGCCTCCTGTCGCCTGGGCATGATCCTGGACCGATTTTGCGACCAGGTAGCCCACACGGGCATCGTTGAGCCGGTTTTCTGCATTTACAAAATCGGCGTTGTTCAAACTTTTTACCACTGCATCCAGGTCTGCCTGCGCCTGCTGCAAGGCCTGCTGGGCATCCTCCACCTCGCCCTGGGCAGCTTTGATCTGTTCGTCCTGGCTGAAATACCAGAGGGGCTGGTCAAACTGGCCGGGCTTGCGGCCCATCCAGTCGGTGAGACGTGCAGCTCCCTGCTGGGCACGGGCGGCAGTCACGGCCGCGTCATATTGCGCCTGGGCTGTATCGTAGGCATTCTGGGCGGAGGCCAGCGCGTTCTTGGCCGAATCGACTGCAGCCTGGGCGACATTCCGTTGGGCCTGCAGCATGCTGTCGTCGAGGCTCAGAAGCGGATCGCCCGCCTTCACAGACTGGCCTTCATCGGCCAGGGCCTCCCTGACCTTGCCCGACATCTCGGGGGATACATCGACCTGGACCGCTTCGATGGTGCCGGAGGCATGAAGTTTTCCATCGCTCCGGTTCGAGATGAAGCGATACCCGAAATAACCCGCGGCGACGAGAACCGCCACGATGACGAGTAACAGAGGTCGTGATAATCTGCGCATGGATGTTTACTCCTTGATGGACTAATCTAATGTCTTTTTGAAACGGATGGCCGCCCAGCCGAGCAGGACGATGGCAAACAGGGTCAGGGCAGTCACCTGGGGAAGGATCATCTCAAGTCCCACGCCTTTGACCAGCACGCTGCGCAGGATGAAAACGAAATAGGTCAGGGGTAATAATTTGCCCACAACCTGAAGAAATACGGGCAGGGACGAGATCGGGAAAAAGACGCCTGCCAGCATCATGGCGGGCAGCATGATGGGCATGGTCATCAACTGTGCCTGCTGCTGGGTGCGGGCCGCGGTCGAGATCAGCAGGCCCAGCCCGAGGGTGGGCAGCAGGAAGAGACCGACCATGCTGAACAACAGGATAAAGCTTCCGCGCAGGGGCACGTGGAACAGGAGTGTCGCAAGCGCCATGATCAGGATGGTATTGCCAAATGCAACCAGGATAAAGGGGATGATCTTGGCGATGACCAGCTCCCAGCTGCGGATGGGTGTGACGATGAGCTGCTCGATGGTGCCGCGCTCTCGCTCCTTGACGATGGCTAGTGCGGTCAGGCTGGTGGCCGTCTGGAAGAGGATGATGGCGATCAGGCCTGGGACGAGGTTGTAGCTGGCCAGCAGGTCGGGATTGTACAGAACGTTCGTCCGCACATCGACCGGCGAGGAGCCGCTCCGCGCCAGGCCCTGCATGGCCAGCTGCTGGGTACGCACACTGGCTCCATGGGCCT
>JBLNAU010000379.1:0-4273 GCA_050259515.1 Syntrophothermus sp. | reverse complement strand
GAGCTTTTGCATGATCGCTTACATAGGGTTCTTTACTTTAGCCATTACATTTTTGGTAACTCTCTACAGCATATTTGCTGCTGTTTACGGGGAGCGTACGAAGAATGCCGCCTTCGTGGAGAGCGCGCGCCGCGCCATGCTTCTCACCTGGCCGCTGCTTACATTCACCGCGCTGACTTTGATCTACCTGCTCGTCAACAATCACTACGAGGTCCAGTTTGTGTATGAAGTGACGAGCCGCAGCATGCCCACCTATTTGAAGGTCACCGCCTGGTGGGGTGGACAATCCGGCTCGCTGCTCTTCTGGTCGTGGTTAATGTCTGCGTTCGCCTCGCTGGTGACGCTGCGGAAATGGGACCGCGACCGCGAGTTCCTGCCGTGGGTGATCGTGGTCTGTAGCGTCACGATGGCATTCTTCATTGGGATGAACATTTTCTTTGAGAACCCGTTTGCGCTGCTTTACCAGACCTTCGCCGGGATCAATGCTCATACCTTCCCGCCTGCGAACAGTATTCTCTTTACCCCGGCTGACGGTCGAGGATTGAATCCGCTCCTGCGCCACCCGGGCATGGTCATCCATCCGCCGATGCTTTATCTCGGCTTCGTTTCCTTCGTCATCCCGTACGCCTTCGCCATGGCGGCTTTGATCACCGGCCGCACCGATGACCGCTGGATCCGCATCACCCGCCGCTGGACGCTGTGGGCCTGGCTATTCCTGTCCTTCGGCCTCGTGCTCGGTGGACGGTGGGCCTACGATGTTCTCGGCTGGGGCGGCTACTGGGGCTGGGACCCGGTCGAGATCGCCGCGTTCATGCCCTGGCTGACCGGGACCGCCTTTCTGCATTCGGTCATGATCCAGGAAAAGCGCGGCATGCTCAAGCACTGGAACATGCTGCTCGTCATCCTCACCTACGACCTGGTGATCTTCGGGACCTTCCTGACCCGTTCCGGTGTGCTTTCCTCCGTCCATGCCTTCGCACAGAGCGCGATCGGTCCCTTCTTCTTTGCCTTCATTGGCCTGACCTTCATTACTTCGTTGGGCCTGATCTTTTACCGTTGGGGCGATCTTGCTTCCGAGACCAAGATGACCTCGATGCTTTCCCGTGAAGCACTGTTCCTGCTCAACAACCTGCTCTTCATGAGCATCCTGGTGGTCTGCTTCTGGGGCGTGATTTATCCGCTGATCTCGGAGCTCTTCACCGGCGCAAAAGTGACGGTCGGGCCTCCGTTCTATGAGCGTGCCACGGCTCCGCTCTTTGCGTCGCTGATGCTTCTGATGGGCGTGGCTCCCCTATCTGCCTGGGGACACTCCACCCTCCAGACCCTGGGCCGCACGATCTGGAAGCCGGCGCTGGTCGCCCTTGCCCTAATCGTGCTGCTCTATTTCACCTACACTCAAAATTTGGGAGCCCTGCTCGGTTTCTTCCTGGTCGCACTGGTGCTCCTCGTTACCATCTATGAATACTGGCGCGGCGCACGCGCACGTCAGCGCAGCCAGAGTGAGAACATCCTGACCGCCTTCTGGAACCTGACCGGGCGCAACCGCCGCCGCTACGGTGGATACATCATTCATATCAGCATGATGCTGATGGCGATCGGTATTCTCGGCATCGAGATCTTCCAGGTGGAAACACAGGGAAGGATCGGCGTGGGACAATCCCTGGATGTCTCCAACTACACCATTACCTACCGGCAGCTGGCCTCCTGGGACGACCAGCCCAAGGGAGTGAATTACACACGGGCCGTGGTGGACGTTTACAAGAACGGAATTTATCTGGGCGAACTGCACCCACGCAAGGACTACTACTACGATTCACAACAAAACATGACCATCCCGGGCGAACGCGCCACTTTACGGGATGACCTGTATGTCCTGCTGATCGATTGGGAGCCTGCAGATACCACCGGAGCCACATTCAAAGTGTTCGTCAACCCACTGGTCAACTGGCTGTGGATCGGAAGTCTGGTGTTCCTGGCAGGTGTGATCATCGCGGCCTGGCCTGAAAAGGAAGCGGAGCGCGTTCCCGTCAAAGCCAAGGCCCGCGCCCAACAACCCAGCGCTGCGGATTAAAGGAAGCAGGATGAAATCAAAATCAGCACCTATCGTATTCCTGCTGCTGGCATTCGTCCTAGCGGGCCTGGCAGCGGGTCGTGTGTCCGCTCAGGGACCCACACCCACGGACGATGATGTCAACCGCGTTGCCAAGCAGTTGTACTGTCCGGTCTGCGAAAGCACCCCGCTGGATGTTTGCCCCACCGAAGCCTGCCGTCAATGGCGGGATCTGATCCGCAGCATGCTGGCCGATGGAAAGAGCGAGGCGGAGATCAAGCAATACTTCGTGACACAGTATGGCGACCGTGTCCTGGCCGAGCCGCCCAATCGAATGGTTTCCTACCTTGTTCCCGGGGTTGCCATCCTGCTGGGTGTCCTGCTGCTGGCACGCGGTTTCCAGATGTGGCTGAAACCATCGCCAGTCAAAACAGAGCCGGAACAGGTGGACAAGCCGCCCGTGGACCCATATGTAGCCAGGCTGGAAGAAGAACTCAAAAAACAAAAATAAAATATTGTTCTTGGTCGGGACAGGCAGCTGCCTGTCCCTACCAAGAACAACGTTAGGGAAAAATCATGACAGATTCAACAACCTCCGCGCCTCGTCGCGGCGTCCCACTCTGGGCACAAATCTTAATCTGGGTGTTTCTCATTGGCCTGCTGGCCATCGTCGCCATGGGATTGCGACGTGCACAGCAGGGAACGGTTCAACCGGGGCAAAAGCTTCAAAACTTTAGTCTGCCTTTATACAGTGGTTTTGAATATAACGGGCAAAAGGAAGTCAATCTCGAGGATCTGCGCGGCAAGGTCGTGGTCGTCAATTTCTGGGCGTCCTGGTGCAAACCTTGTGAGCAGGAGGCTGCCGAGATGGAGCAGGCCTGGACGGAATATGAGCCGACCGGCAAGGTCGTCTTCCTTGGCGCAGACTATGTCGACACCGAGCCCGAAGCACGCGTGTACTTGAAAAAGTTTGGCATCACCTATCCAAACGGACCGGACCTTGCGACGAAGATCTCGCAATACTTCCGCATCAAGGGCGTTCCTGAAACTTACTTCATAGACCAGGAAGGCGTCCTGCAGTACGTCCAGGTGGGCCCCTTCACTTCCGTGGATCAGATCCGCACGCAGATCGACTCGTTGATCAAGGAATAGGGGCGTCATGGAACTTACCGCCATTCTCGTCTCGCTTTCCCTTTTGATCCTTGTTGCCGTCTATCTGTATGCTCCCTTTGTGCAAAGACGCGCCCGCCGCGTGACCGAGGAGGAGCATGAACTCTCCACACTGCTGGCAGAGCGCGACCGGGTTATCAATTCCCTGCAGGAACTGGATTTCGATTACAAGCTGGGAAAGATCCCTGAAGATGATTATCCCGTCCAGCGCACCACACTCCTGCAAAGGGGTGCAGATATCCTGAGGCAGATCGACTCACTTGCCCCCCAGCCAGCCTCCGTGCAGGATGTGGATACGCGCATCGAGCAGGCCATCGCCGCCCGGCGCGCGGACTCGTCCGTGGTCAGGCCGGAGTTCAGCGACGACGATATTGAATCGATGATCTCCGCTCGGCGCAAGGGACGAAAGGAGAAATCGTCCGGTTTCTGTCCCAAGTGCGGCAAGCCGGTCATGGTCTCAGACCGGTTTTGTCCCTCCTGTGGTAAATCCCTCTCATAAAAAGGGAGCCCGCTCCCTTTACTGGAAACAATCATGAAATTACGCAGCCTCATTTTGATCACATCTCTACCCATCCTGCTTGCCGCCTGTAATTTTTCGCTGGCGGAGGATGTCACTCCCCCACCAGGCTATGTGCCTCCCACCCCGCTCCCGACGCTGGTGCTTTCCCCCGCCCAGGTTCCGAGCGTGGAAATGGGCAAGGCCCTCTATGCAGAGAAATGCGCGGCCTGTCACGGCGCGACCGGTCTGGGCGATGGGGCCCAGGGCATCCAGCTGGGTGTGACCGTGCCGGCCTTTGGACTCCCAGAAGTTGCCCGCCCGGCAACGCCTGCCGATTGGTTCACGACCGTCACCCGCGGCCGGATGGACCGCTTCATGCCTCCGTTCGCAAGCCTCAACGATCAGCAGCGCTGGGATGTTGTTGCTTATGCGATGTCCCTGCATATTTCGGAGGAACAGGCTGCGAAAGGCAAGCAGCTTTTTGAGGCCAACTGCAAGGGTTGCAAGACAGATTTCTTCAAGGATCCGGCCAAGATGTCCGCGCTCTCCGAAGC
>JBLNAU010000378.1:0-3160 GCA_050259515.1 Syntrophothermus sp. | reverse complement strand
GTAATGATCTCATCGGCGCGGTAGATATTATTGACCACCTGGCCAAACGATCCCATCAATCCCAGGTCCCGTCCATTATAAACAATCCGGATGGCCGCGCCGTTCCCTACCAGGACTTCCACCTGATCCTGCGCTTCATAAGGATACGCTGTTCCAGGCAAAACGCGTCCCTCGAACGCGACCTTCCCGTCGACGGTCACGCGCATATAGGTGCGCTCGGCCGCGACCAGGTTCACCTGCACGTTGAAATCTCCGCTCAAAGTGGGAATGACAACGGTAATGGTTGGCTGCCCTGGAAAGGCTTCAATGGTGTCCGGCGTGGCTGTCGCAGTGGTATGAGGCGCGTCCGGGTAGGCAAGCAAAATCTCAGAGATGGAAGGCGCGGTCGGCTCCACATCCTTCTGGCTTTGGAGCGTGAGAACGCGGCTGACGCCCCAGATCGCAAAACCAACCAGAAGCAGGACGATCCCCACCCCAAAGATCAAATCACCGGCAATAAAGCTTCGCATGGGCGGCAGGTTCGCAACAATGGGCTGTCCAGGCTTGCGGACCGGCCTTTGAGGGTTGCGCTCCCGGTAGCGCGCCTGTAAGGCATCGGCAAAACGGAGCAGGATGGCGTCCACGTCCAGGTCGAGGAACGTGGCATAGTTCGAGAGCATTCCACGCGTCTGCACCGTGGATGGCAGATCATCCATGGCGCCACGCTCCAATGCATCCAGATAATGAGCTTTCACGTGGGTATTACGCTCGACCTCTTCCAGGTGAAGGCTCAACAGTTCACGCCGCTCGCGCAGTTCCCTGCCGATCTCTTTAAAGATCTGGGTCGAGCTTTCAGCACCGTCAACGGAAGGAACCGGCTCGGGTGATAGGGGAGGCAGGCTTTCGACCTCTGGCGTCTCTGCCGGGATGGCAATTTCCTTGACAACCAGCGTAGGCCGTTTATTGCGGGCTGCCAGGACCGCACCGAGTCTGTTCAACCAGGTTTGCCAGTGGCTGTCATTTACATCGATCGGCGGCAGGGCATCCAGGGGTTGCTGTGGCTCCAAAGCAACCGGTGGCTCATCCTTTACTTCTTCACGGGCCGGTTCCCGGTCTTCTGCAACAGGCTCCTCGACAGCAACCGGTTCTTCGATCACTTCCGGTGGAGGCTCAACGATTGCCTCCGGCTCGGCCTTTTTACGGGTGCGTCGCTTCGGCGTCGCAGCGGGATCGACTCCCGGCTGGGGCTCAGCCCGCTTCCGCCGGGCAGGTTTAGGCTTGATCAGAGGCGCAGTCTCCTCGATCGCCGGCACATCCGGCTGGTCCGCAGGCGTCTCAGGAGCCGGTGTCTCAGTGAGCTGGATATCGGCCGGGCCAATTACCTCATCAGATGATTGTTGCAAACCCGCTTCCCGCTGCTCCTCGAGCAGTTTTCCCATATCAAAGCCTAGGAACTCAGCATAATTCCGTAGATAGCCACGCGCCTGCACAGACGAAGGCATGACGGACAGGTCGTCATTTTCCAGCGCCTGCAGGTATTGCACGCGAATACGCGTGGCTTCAAAAACTTTTTCAAGGGTGAGGCGTCTGTCCTCACGAGCTTCTCTTAGTCTTTGACCGAGGGTGATTGTCATGATCTGCGTAGCGATGCCACGCGTAAGCGCAGCAATCCTGTGGACAAACGAAACATCACCAGCCCCCCATCGAACGGGTGTGAACTGGTGATGTCATGAGCCAATGAAAGCGGATTAGGCAGCCGGTGCTACTGGGGTCTCCTCCGCCTTGGGTTCGGCAGCGGTTTCTGCCGGAGCTGCAGCGGGAGTACCTTCCTCAAGAACTTCACCTTCACGATGAACGATGATCTTGACTTCCGGAACCAGGTCCATGGTCAGCCGGACGTGAACAGTATACTCGCCCAGCGTGCGGATCGGCTGCATGTCGATCTGCTGTTTCTTGACCTCGTAGCGGATTTTTTCCTGAATGGCGTTGGCCACATCCTGTGTGGTGATGGAGCCATACAGTTTGCCGGTTTCGCCTGCCTTGGCATTGAACACCAGGGTGAGGCCGTTGATCTGGGCGGCCAGATCCTTGAGCTCGGAATTGAGCTCGCCGCGGCGGATCTCAGCCTGCGAGCGGATCTTCTCAACCTGCTTGAGAGCACCAGCAGTAGCCAGCACAGCCAGCCCCTGGGTGATCAGGAAATTGCGGCCATAGCCATCGGCTACCTTCTTGATATCGCCGGCGCGGCCGAGTTTATAAACGTCCTTCAGCAACAAAACTTTCATGTTTCAAGCCCTTTCGTGACTTTCAGATGGAATTTTTAACCGGGCGAAGGGTACTACGCCCGGCGGGCTATTTTATCACAGGTTGTCCGATTCTTCACGGATTTCTTGGTTTTGGACGGGAAATTTGGGTTTACCCGGCGGACGGTTTCTCCAGCAGGTCCATGTACGCGCCATCGATCAGGTCGCTTCTCTCCACGCCAAGAGCGGACATCAATTCTTCGGCGATTCGCTGCCCTTCCGCGTCGCTCTGTCCCTCCTCCAGCACGACCTCCAGTTCCATGAACTGGCCCAGTCCCTCAACATCGTCCAGATGGATGCGGGTCTGCCAAACGAGGTACAGGTAGCGGGTCTTTTTGACGACGCCCCGGATCCCGCAGGACAGCTCCAGCACGCGCTTAAGGTTCAGCGGATCGCTGCTGCGTGAGATATGGTAGTCCGAGCGCTTCGGTCCCTCCTGGTCGGGCCGCGTATAGTAAATGAGCTGGGACTGATCCAGAGCGAGGATTCGTAACTTCAAGCGTCCACTTTCAACGTTAAAGAAAATATCCTCCTGGGGAATGACCTGCACAGGGGTATCACTTAATTTCTCTGCCCGGGATCGAATCCCACCAAAATCCCGGGCGCGGGCTTTGATCTCAATATTGGCTGGCAATGGAAATACTCCTTTTAGAGCATGGGCTTTTCAGGCCAGGAAGCGAGACGAACAACCCCCACTCCGGCATCCAGCTTCAACTGGGTAAATACCCGTTCCGTCTGTTCATCCAGAGGCAGATTTTGTACAAGAAACAGGTCACCGAACGAAGTGATGGCCGAGGTGGCAGGTGAGATATACTTGATCTGGCCATATTTCTTATGTAGATAACCGAAGTGATCCAGGGTCACATCCTTATCCTGCT
>JBLNAU010000377.1:0-5401 GCA_050259515.1 Syntrophothermus sp. | reverse complement strand
TATGGGCTGTATGAAAAGTTCCGTCCGGACATTCCCGAAGGGAAAAAAGGTTGGGGCGCAAGAGGTGAGCTGGACCTGGACTATATCCGCTCGCTGGCCGAATAACATCTGGAATATGAGAGTTTTCAAAAGAATGCCCGTCTCGATGGAGACGGGTTTTTTCTTGTGTAAAATAGGAAGACTGTTACCGGGAGTTAACCGACACGTTCGGAGGGATGATGCATGAAGTAACTTTATTGATTGATATAGCTGTGGCGTTGGTGGTGGCTTTTATTGGAGGTGTCCTCGCACGCCGCATTGGCCTGCCAACCATTGTGGGATATTTGCTGGCAGGCATTGTAATTGGTCCCTTTACACCCGGCTTTGTAGGAGATGTCAATACGATCAGCCAGCTGGCCGAATTGGGAGTGATTTTCCTGATGTTCGGTGTTGGCCTGCACTTCTCACTGAAGGATTTGTGGAGGGTGCGATCGATTGCCATTCCGGGCGCGTTGGGACAGATGGCAATGACCACACTGCTGGGATACGGCATCAGCCGGTTCTGGGGCTGGACCCCGGCAGCCGGGATCGTGCTTGGGCTGGCGATCTCGATCGCCAGCACGGTTGTCCTGCTGCGCGGCCTGATGGATAACGGCCTGTTGAACACCTCCCACGGACAGGTTGCCGTTGGATGGCTGGTCCTGGAGGATCTGGCCACGGTGCTGATCCTGGTTCTGATGCCCACCCTCGGAAATACATCGGATGGATTTAACTGGGCACAGCTCGGCCTGACGCTGCTCAAGGCGGCCGGGTTTGTGGTCATCGTGCTGTTCGCCGGGACGAGATTTATTCCCTGGATCCTCATGCGGATTGCTCATACGCGTTCGCGTGAATTGTTCATTCTGGCAGTCCTGGCGATCGCGCTTGGGATTGCGCTGGGCGCGGCGGAGATCTTTGGGATTTCGCTGGCGTTGGGGGCATTTGTAGCCGGCGTGGTGGTAAGTGAATCGCCTCTCAGCCACCAGGTCGGTGCGGATATCGTTCCCTTTCGGGAAGCTTTTGCAGTGTTGTTCTTTGTTTCGATCGGCATGCTGGTGAACCCGGGTTATCTGGCAGGGAACATCATTCCCATTCTTCTATTGACGGCTCTGATCGTGCTTGGCAAACCGATAACAACCCTGCTGATGGGCCTTGTTCTTCCCTGGCCTGCCCGCACCACACTTGTCGTTGCAGCGGGTCTCAGCCAGATTGGTGAATTTTCATTTATCCTGGGGCAGGCGGGTGTTGCACTGGGACTGCTCGATCAAAGCCAGTATTCACTTATCCTGGCGGGTGCAATTTTGTCCATTACAGTGAATCCGTTGATGTTCCGTACGATCAAGCCGGCGGAAAGAGGACTGCAGAAATCTCCCGGGCTTTGGAAGTTATTGAACCGCCAGGGACCATCCCTTCCTGACGTTGCAGAATCCATGAAGGATCATGTGGTGATCGTCGGGTATGGGCGCGTGGGATATCATATTGTCGACCTGTTGGGGGAACTGGGAATCCCGCATCTGGTCGTGGAAGCCGATCCGAAGCTGGGCGAGGAATTGAGTGGTAGAAGGATCACCACACTGCTTGGAGATGCCGCCAATTCCGAAGTTCTCACCCATGCAGGCCTGTCCCAGGCACGCGCCCTGGTGGTCGCCGGTCCAGACGAAGATGCGAGTGCCCTGGTGATCACCGCGGCCCGAGATCTGTCTCCCACTTTGCCAATCATTGCCCGCGCCACCACAGAAGAAGGAACGAAGCACCTTGCCCAGCTCGGCGCCAGCGATGTCATTCACCCGGAGCTGGAAGGCGGCCTTGAAATTGTCCGCCATACCCTGCTGCAGCTTGGTTTTCCCCATCAGGAGATTTATCGCTATACGGACGCGGTCCGCCACGATCATTACGATCTGCACATCAACACCGAGGAGGAGCACATGCTCCTGCATGATCTCGTGGATGCCGCGAACAGTATCGAGATCCATTGGTTTCGCATCCCGCATGAAAACAGGCTCATCGGCCAGACCCTGGCAGATGCCAACCTTCGTGCCCGGACCGGCGCATCGGTGGTCGCCCTTCTCAGGGATGGTGAGCTGATGGCCAACCCAAAATCCCTGACCGTATTCCATGTCGGTGACCGCGTCGGCCTGATCGGCGACCCGCAGGAGATTGAACAAGCCGAAAGACTGCTGCTTGAGGATAACAATATTGAATCTGAAGATATCCCAGAAAACGAAGAATCTATATCATAATATCCAGCAAAACAAGCGAGGAATAGATCATGGTGGAAACTGCTGAACAACTGGCTGCAGAGCTATATGACCTCTCTGTCCCGGACTGGGAGGGAGAAATTGATTTTTATCGCGGGTTCGCTTACAAAGTCCGGGACCGGGGACAGTCGGTCCTTGAAATTGCCTGTGGGACTGGACGTGTGTCGCTTCGTCTTGCCCGGGAAGGTGTGAACATCGTGGGTGTGGACCTAGATGAGGAAATGCTGAGAGTGGCGCGCCAAAAAAGTGAAGGGCTGCCCAATATTCGCTGGGTGAGAGGCGATATGCGCTCTCTCGATCTCGGAGAAAGCTTTGATCTGATCATCCTGCCGGGACATTCCTTCCAATTCATGTGCACTCCGCAAGACCAGGTCACAGCGCTGCAAGTATTTAACCGGCATCTTGCACCGGATGGATTTCTTATCGTCCATCTGGATCACCAGGATGTGGACTGGCTCGGAGATCTGGTTCGAGACCTGGGTGGTAAATTTGGACCTACTACAGAGGTTACTCATCCGCAAACCGGGCATACGCTGAGGAAATCAAATGCATGGGTATATGAGCGATCCACACAAACCGCTACTGTTACTTCCAGGTGGGAAGAGGTCGAGAAGGATGGCTTCATTGCCCATCGATGGGAGCGACCGCCAATGGCACTCCACTGCATCTTCCCATTTGAAATGGAACATCTGCTGGCACGCGCAGGTTTCACCAATCGAGCTGTCTATGGCGATTTTTTCAAGAGCCCGCTAAACGACAAAAGCCCGGAGATGATCTGGGTAGCTCGTAAAGCTTGAATGGATATGGGAGAACGAGCATGAAATATGAAACTGTACAGAATGTGGCCCTGCCCAAAATCGGGTTTGGCGCCTGGAGCATCGGCGGCGACTCCTATCCCGACAAAAGCCGGGATGCCAAATCACTGACCGCCCTTACCGCAGCCCTGGAGATCGGCTATACCCATTTCGATACGGCCGAGGCCTATGCCGCGGGACATTCTGAGGAGCTGATCGGGCAGGCGATCCGCGAAACAAAGACCCCTCGGGAAAACCTGTTGATCACCACCAAGGTCTCACCGGAACACCTGAGCTATGGCGATGTCCTGCGATCCTGCGAAAAAAGCCTCCGCCATCTGGGCATGGAGTATGTTGATTTATATCTGATCCACTGGCCGGGTACCTGGAAAAACTATGAAGAAACGTTCCGGGCTTTGAACAAGCTCGTTCAGGATGGAAAAGTCAGGCACCTGGGGGTCAGCAACTTCAAATTGAAGCTTTTAAAAAAAGTACAGGAATATGCTGAAACGCCCATACTTACCAACCAGGTTCCCTATCGCATCCCGGATCGCACTTATGTAGTGAATGGGGTTATCGAATACTGCCAGCAGAATGACATTCTGATCACCGCCTATTCGCCGGTGAAGTTTCGCAGCGTACAGGTAAACAAAACATTGAATGAGATCGCGCAGGCACATTCCGCGACCCCGTTCCAGATCGCGCTGGCGTGGCTGGTCAGGCAGCCGCGTGTGATCACCATCCCGATGTCCTTCAACCCGCAGCATATCCGGGAAAATTTCGAGGCGGCGGAGATAGAGCTGACACAGGAAGAATTCCAGGCTTTGAATGGCGTGGCCTGATCCACGGTTTTCCATAAATCCATCCGTGAAGAAAACAACGTATATCTAAATGAACCTGCAGATCGCCCCCGATATTCAGATCATCGAAGAGACGGAGGAGGAGACCGAGCTTGAGCCGCTCTACCGGATCCTCATCCATAACGACCACGTCACCCCGATGGATTTTGTCGTCCATATCCTGAAGACGATCTTTTATCTTTCCAACGAACGGGCGCTGGAAATCATGATGACTGCCCATATCACAGGCATCGCCTACGTACAGACGGTCCCCAAATCTGAAGCAGAAAAACGGGTCAATAAGGCCCACGCGGAAGCAGGATTCGCAGGGTATCCTCTCACGTTTTCCACGGAACCGGAATAACCGGCTTCCTGCGTTCCACCGCCAGGAATGGCAGATAGAGCAAAAGGTTTTGAATGTCCTCCCAGCTCGACATGCTCACAAAAGTTAATCTTGATGACCTGGTCTCTTCTTTTGGCTGGGAAAATTCCCGTTTGCCAGCAGCCATCCTGCGGCGCTTGTTCCATGGGCCGGCGCACAAGTTTGCGAAACAGATGGTGGAGTATGACGAGCTTGTCGGGCGGGTGGGCCTGCAGGAGGCATCCTGCGCTGTACTGGACCGGCATTACATCCATGACCTGTGTATCCGCGGACTTGAGAACATTCCGGCCTCTGGACCCACTTTGATCCTTTCGAATCATCCGGGCCTGACAGATACCATCAGCCTGTTCGCGGCCATCCCGCGGTCCAACCTGCGCGTCATCGCCCTGGACCGGCCGTTCCTGGCTTCGCTCCCCAATATTTCGCGTCATCTGGTTTACATCAGCGATGACTCGGGAGAGCGCATTCGCGCTGTACGGCAGGTCGCTGCTCATCTAAGGGCGGGGGGCGCGGCGCTCACCTTCCCCGCCGGAAAGATCGAGCCCGATCCGGACGTTCATCCGGGAGCGCGGGACTCTCTCAAGGAATGGACCCGGTCCTCGACCGTCTTTATGCGGTTCGCGCAAGACCTGCAGATCGTCCCTGTGCTGGTCAGCGGGGTCATCTGGGAGCGAACCGCCCATCACTGGCTGACGCGCTTCAAGCACACACGTGACGATCGCGAAAGACTGTCCGCCGCTTTGCAGCTTCTGGCCATGGTGGCGCGCGACGCACGCCCGACAACGGTCCAGGTGGAGTTTGCAAAACCCATCACCTGTGACGAGGTGGGTTCGATCGATCCGGATTGCATTCATGAAAAACTGATGGAGCGGATGAGCTGCCTGATCGAGAACAGGAAAAAAGAGTCAGGAGCGCGCATCTGATGAGTACCGCTTCCCCGCTTTTGCCTGTTCCAGAGGAACTGGTTGTCAGGGACAAGCCGAAATATCTTTCCAGGCTGTTGATCTACCTGGTCCTGATCATCCTGCTTTATCTGGCTCTGCGCAATGCACCGTTCGTTGAGATATGGAATACACTGAAGCAATTACATCTCTGGCAGATCGCGGTCAT
>JBLNAU010000376.1:0-3455 GCA_050259515.1 Syntrophothermus sp. | reverse complement strand
TCTATGATGATGCCAATGGAAACAAGCGCCCCGTCCGCCTGCTGGATCTGAAAGCTGCCTACTTCGAAAATGGCGCCTATGCTGCGGATATCATGACTGCCTTCGATGCAGACAGCGATGGGCATCTTTCCAGCGATGAACTGGCGATTGACACCTCCGCCAAGGAAAAGGCTGTCAAAGAAAAACTTGTCTCACTGGGCCTCGGCAGTCCGCGCATCGAAGGGCTGACCCAGCCGTACAGCATCAATCACAACGTAACTCGCGGCGAAGGTGCAGTCAATGACTGCCGCATGTGCCACAGCGATACATCGCGCCTTTCACAACCCATCCAGCTTGCCAGTTACTCGCCCAATGGCGTTCTGCCGGTCTTTGACACAGCGAACAACGTCAATGCCTCCGGTCAAATCGCGGAGGGTGATGACGGCGCAGTTTATTACAAGCCTCTTCCTGCCAAGGATGGCATGTATGTCTTCGGCTCCAGTCGTGTCTCCTGGATCGACTGGCTCGGCGCGCTGGTGTTCTTCGCTGCCCTGGTGGGTGTAGCCGGTCACGGGACCGCGCGATACGCCACTACGCGGAAGAATCCCAAAGCTCCGGCAGAGACCGAGGCGGTCTATATGTACGAGTCCTACCGCCGCTTCTGGCACTGGCTGCAAACCATCACGATTGTCCTGCTCCTGTTCACCGGCTTGATCATCCACCGTCCCGATATCTTTGGCATTTTCTCATTTCGGGGCGTGGTGACCATGCATAACGTCCTGGCTGTCATCCTGGTCATCAATGCGGCCCTGTCACTCTTCTATCACGTCACCACCGACCGCATGCGCCAGTTCATCCCGCGGCCGTACGGTTTCTTCGACGATGCGATCCTCCAGGCCAGGTATTACCTTTCAGGCATCTTCAAACATGAGCCGCATCCGTTCGAAAAGACACCCGACAGTCGTATGAATCCCATCCAAAAGGCAACCTATTTTGCCATCTTGAATGTGCTTCTGCCACTACAGATCCTTACCGGTGCCTTGATGTGGGGCGTGCAAGCCCTGCCTGGGATGGCAGGACCGCTTGGCGGCCTGCAGGTGCTGGCGCCCTTCCACGCCTTTATCGCCTGGATGTTTGCCGCCTTTATCCTGGTACACGTGTACATGACCACCACCGGCGCCACGCCTCTCGAAGCCACCAAAGCCATGATCACCGGGTACGAGGATGTGGAAGTACACGAAGAGCATGAGGAAGATAAGAAATAAACGACCCTCGCGCTTTGACTCCGCCTCCGCTCAGCGCGAATAAAGGAGAATCATTATGACAACTGCTCCTGTAACAAAGAAAAGTTTTTTCAACCGGCCGACAAAGCCTTATGTAAACCCCTACCTTGGAGGAGCCATCCTCGGCGTCGTGCTCTTCCTGGCATTTTTCTTCACCGGCAACGGCCTGGGCTCCTCGGGCGCGACCGCCCGCATCGACGCGGCGATCGTGGATGCTGTTGCTCCACAGCATGTGGACAAGACACCCTACCTGTTGAAGATGGCAGGCGGCGATAAGAATCCGCTGGATGATTGGATCGTGCCGGTCTTTTTCGGGGCCCTGCTCGGTGGCTTTGCCTCTGGCTTCTTTGGCGGCCGCCTGAAACTTGAAACCCGCAAGGGACCCGGGATCACAAACCGCACACGCTGGCTCCTGGCTTTTGCAGGTGGCACAATCTTCCTCTACGGTGCACGCATGGCGCGTGGATGCACATCCGGCCAGGCGCTATCCGGTGGCGCCACCCTGGCAGCCGGCTCCTGGCTGGTGATGTTCTCCATCTTTGCAAGTGCTTATGCACTGGCTTATTTCGTACGCAAGCTGTGGCTCTAACAGGAGGCCGAAATGAGTTTTCCTCTCGACGTATTACTTGTTCCCAGCGCAGCTCATCCCTGGACCTACCTGGTCTTCGCTTTGATCGGCTTCGCGTTTGGCTTCACATTGGAAATGTCCGGTTTCGGGGATTCCCGAAAGCTGGCCGCGCAGTTTTACCTGAGCGACATGACCGTGCTCAAGGTCATGTTCACCGCGATCGCGGTTGCCATGGTGCTATTGTTTGCCGCGGTGGGCCTTGGCGTGCTGAACTTCGGCCAGGTCTGGGTCAACCCTACTTATATCTCGTCTGGCATCGCCGGCGGATTGATCATGGGCGTGGGCTTCATCCTGGGTGGTTTCTGTCCGACCACGTCCCTGGCTTCTGCTTCGACAGGTAAGATCGATGGCATGTTCTTTATGCTCGGTGGCTTTTTTGGCGCCTTCCTGTTTGGCGAGACCGAACAATATTTCACCAACTGGTACAACAACTCGGGCTATTATGGCCGGATCACGCTTGACCAGGTATTCGGCGTTCCCACTGGCTGGGTCGTTCTAGGAGTCGTTCTGATGGCACTCTTCATGTTCTGGGGTGCCGAGCAGATCGAGCGCATCATCGGCAAAAAAGACCAGAGCCGGGAACCCAAACTGCGGATGGCGGGTGCCAGCTTGCTGCTTGCCCTGGCAGTGGCGGTCGTATTCATTGGCTCCCCCTCGCTCGAGACAAGATACAACAAGAAAATTTTTACCCGGACCGAAACTGTCCCACAGCTTTCCGGAGATCCGGTTGTCAACAAAGTAACTTACACACCTGATCAAATGCTTGAAAAGCGACTGGTGCAGGTTTCACCGGCTGAGCTGTTCAAAACCAGATACAACCAGAGCATCAATTTGATCATGTTGGATATCCGGCCTGAATCGGACTACAATCTCTATCATATCAATGGGACAATCAATGTCCCCCTGGACAGGCTGGAAAGCATCACACCCAGCCTGCTGAGTGAACCACCTGCGAACAGCGTTTTTGTTCTGATGAGTAACAATGAGACCGCCGCCACAAAGGCCTGGAAACAGCTTGTCGCAGCCTCCGTGCCGAATGTCTACATCCTCGAGGGAGGGCTCAACAACTGGATCGCATACTTCGGCAAGGAGGAGGGATTTAAAGCTGTTGCATCACCCGTTCAGGATCAGCTTGGGTACCTCTTCCCGGCTGCGCTGGGCAGCAAGTATGCGTCCTGTGATCCCAACCCCATCCAATATGAAGAACTGGACTTCGAAGCCAAGATCAAGCTTGAGCTCAAGCGCGATAAGAGCGGCGGCGGCTGCGGATAAACCCGATCGTAAAGGAGAAACAAGAGATGGAAATGTTGATCGATTTTCCAGGCGGCTCCCGCGTGGATGCCCATTTTGGAGATTTCACTGTGCCAACAGACCAGCCCCCTGCAGCCAGCGCACCGGCGCCTTTTGAGATTTTCCTGGCATCCATTGGCACCTGTGCCGGGATCTATGTCCTCGGATTCTGCAAGCAGCGCGGTCTGTCCACCGAGGGCATCCAGATCGTGCAGCGCAACCACTCCAGCCCAACCACTGGGATGGTGGATCAGATCGATCTGGAAATCCAGATC
>JBLNAU010000375.1:0-10958 GCA_050259515.1 Syntrophothermus sp. | reverse complement strand
TGATGAGGGAGATCTCACCACCGGGGACGATGCCTTCCTCCACGGCCGCGCGGGCGGCGGAGAGGGCGTCTTCAACACGGTGCTTCTTCTCTTTCATCTCGGTCTCGGTCGCGGCGCCAACGCGGATGATGGCCACGCCACCGCTCAACTTGGCAAGGCGCTCCTGGAGCTTTTCCTTGTCATAGTCGCTGGTGCTCTTGTCGATCTCGGCGCGGATTTCCTTGATGCGGCCTTCGATATCCTGCTTCTTGCCCTTGCCGCCGACGATGGTGGTGTTCTCCTTGTCGGAGACAACCTTCTCGGCGCGGCCGAGGTCCTGCAGGGTGGCGGTCTCGAGCTTGCGGCCGGTCTCTTCGGCGATCACGGAGCCGCCGGTGAGCCGGGCAATATCCTCGAGCATGGCCTTGCGGCGATCGCCGAAGCCAGGTGCCTTGACAGCCAGCACGTTCAACATGCCGCGCAGCTTGTTCAGGACCAGAGTGGCGAGAGCTTCGCCATCAATATCCTCGGCGATGATGACGAGGTCACGCTTGCCGATCTGGACCAGTTTTTCAAGAATGGGGACGATATCCTGAGCCGCTGAGATCTTCTTCTCGTTGATGAGAATATAGGGCTCATTGATCACGGCTTCCATCTTATCGGTGCTCGTGATGAAGTAGGCGGAGAGGTAACCGCGGTCAAACTGCATGCCTTCGACGAACTCGGTCTCGAACTGCAGGGACTTGGATTCCTCGACGGTGATGACGCCGTCCTTGCCAACCTTGTCCATAACGTCGGCGATCAGGCCGCCGATCTCTTCGTCCGCGGCGGAGTTGGTCGCGACCGAAGCGATCTCTTCCTTGGTGTCGATCTTGACAGCCATCTTGCGCAGCTCATCGACGACCGTATCGGTTGCCAGAGAGATGCCGTTCTTCAGCAGCATGGGGTTGTAGCCAGCTTCGAGGGCGCGCAGGCCTTCGTTCACGATCGCATGCGCCAGCACCGTGGACGTGGTCGTGCCGTCACCGGCGATGTCATTGGTCTTGGACGCAGCTTCCTTGAGCAGCTGGGCGCCCATGTTCTCAAACGGATCTTCGAGCTCGATTTCCTTGGCGACGGAAACGCCGTCGTGGGTGATGGTGGGGGAGCCAAATTTGCGGTCCACAGCCACGTTGCGGCCCTTGGGGCCGAGGGTTGCACTCACCGCATTGGCGACAGTATTCATACCATTCTTAAGCTTGCGGCGGGCGTCTTCTGAAAAGACAAGTTGTTTTGCAGCCATTTTTATATTCCTCCAGAATTAGCCTTCAACTACGGCCAAAATATCACTTTCGCGCAGGATGAGCAGTTTCTTGCCATCCACTTTCACCTCGGTGCCGGAATACTTTGCGTACAGCACCTTGTCCCCAACGTTCACTTCCATGGCGATGCGTGCACCATTATCATCGCGCTCACCGGGGCCTGCCGCCAGGATCTTGCCTTCCTGCGGTTTTTCCTTCGCGGTTTCGGGAAGAATGATACCGCCAGCGGTCATTTCCTCCTGTTCGATCGGTTCCACGATCACACGTCCGCCAAGGGGCTTCAGCTTCATTTTACCTGCCATTGTAACGACCTCCTGATAGGATTGGGTTTTTGCGTAATCCGCATAATCACGAAATTAGCACTCTAATCATGCGAGTGCTAATCGTATGATAATTGAACCGCTAGCCTTCGTCAAGAGGGCGATTCAAATTCTTATATTTTTCTGATGAAGAAAAGGTCAGGGTGAATACGTGGGCGTGGCTTCCGACACGGGTGCACTTGGAGTCGTCTGAGCCACCAGGGTTGCGATGGCAGAAGTCGCTTCAGGCATGGCTGTCCCGGTGGTGTCGGGAGTTCCTGTCGGAGGTGTCCCGGTCACGGTCGGCTGGACATCCGCATTCAAAGAGGAACAGATCTCCTCGGCTGCCTCCACGATGCTGATGATGGTGCCGCGTCCATCGGCATAGGCCTCCGGCCTCTTATCCAGCTCGTTGCGTACTTCCTGCATCACTCCCATCGCCTCCCCGCACCGGTTATCCTTGGGCCGGCTCAGAGCGGCCAGGACGGATCCGTACGTGTAATAGTAGACGATCGTGTTGGGCTCGAGCGCCAGTCCTTTGATATCGGCCGGGTCCTCGCCCAGGTCCGGGAAGCAGCGCTCCAGCCCGCGTCCGAGGCAGGAATCTTCCCCGGAGCAGCCGCGGATGGCGCACTTCAGGGAATAGATCGAGCCCTCATAGTTTCGCGAGCGGAAGTAAATGATACCCAGCTGTCCATAAATATCGGCGTTGTTGGGCTCGTATTTCAGCGCCGTCTGCACGTTCTTCGCCGCAATAAAGAATTCACCCAGCTGTGAATAGGTCCGCGCGATCGAAAGATGCGGCCCCGGATCTTTGACGCCGATCTGCTGGTTGATCTTCACCGCCTTATCGAAGTATTCCAGGGATTGTTCGTACACCGGCCGCGCCGACTCGGGATTCTGGATCTCACTGGCAAGCCGGCGATAGTTCGCGCCGATGCGCGTGTACAGGAAGGTAAAGTTGGGCTCGATCTGGATGGCCTTCTCGTATTCCGCGATCGCCAGGTTGTACTGGCCCAGCGTTTCCTGCAGGTAGGCGTTGATCCGGTGCACATCCATGATCTGGTCGGCATCCGGATGCTCGAGCGCCTGCTGCATGTACAGCTCAGCCTGGTTCCATTTCTGCTGGTCGATCAGGATCTCGGCGTAATAGGCCAGGGCCAGCGTGTTGGTGTTATCCAGCTGCTGGGCAATCAGGGCCTCCGACTCGGCTTCCTGTAAGAACTTTTGGACTTCCTCCGTGCTGTGGAAGAAGGAGTTTGCATTCCAATCCAGGGTAAAAGCCCGGATGGCACGCGCCCGGCTGTCCTCCGGTGCGAGCTCGACCGCCTTGGTGGCCGACTTGAGCGCCTCGGTCAGGCGATCCTTTTTCTCCGGGTTGGTGATCAGAAACGTGGACGAATAGGTTTGAATGCGCGCCAGCTCCGCCCAGGTCTTGGCATCGTTCGGGTTGAGTTTCAGCGCTTCCTTATAAGCCTGGATCGCAGCCCCCAGGTTGCCGGCGCTCATGTTGGCATCCCCCTCTTCCAGGTAGGAGGTCACCGAGCGGGTGGGAACCGGCGTCTCTTTAAAGAGCGGCTGAATATCCCCGCGGTTGACCTGCTGCAGGATCCAGACGGCCCCAAGCAGCATCACCACATAGATGAACATGCGGTAAATGTTCGACTGCGGTCGACGATTAAAAAGTGGACGACGAGGGGAAACGTTCATGGGGTAACAGTAACTTCAGGCGTGGCACTGGCTTCAGGCGTATCCGTCACTTCGGGCAGGGAGGTGGCTTCACTTGCAGGTGTCGGCGTGTCCACAGCCGGGTTGTTAAGATTTTCCTCACAGATCTGGATGATCGAGCTGGCAGCTTCCAGGATCACATCGTTCTGCGGATCGTCTGCCGGGAACCTGGACTGCAGCGTTTGCGAGATCGGCAGAGCCTTTCCACACTGATTGGTGCGTGCCAGGGCCAGACCGTATGTAAAATAATATTCCGCGATGCGCGGATCATCGTTCAAGGCGATTGGCTTGATCGGGAAGCCATTCTCGTTCTTTCCACCGTCGATTGCCAGGCCCAGCTGCTGAACGGCTTCCTGATATTTGAAATTGCGATAAAACATAACGCCGTAATTGCCGCGATAACGCGCCTCGATGGGATTATCCTTTACGGCTGTTTCAGCGTATTGCAACGCTTTCTCATATTCACCGGTGGTCCCGTAGGTACGCGAGATCAAATAATCGGGCTCGGGATCGCCCGGGTTCAGGGTGTTGGCCAGCGTAAATTCCTTGATCGCATCGTCGTAGACCATGGCAAAACGCAGATTGCGTCCCAGCTCCATATGTAACATGGAGAGATTGGGGTTCAGCTCGATGGCTGACCGGTAATACTGGATGGCCTCTTCATAATTGGCAGTTGCCTCCAGGATATAGGCCCGGGCACGGCGGGTTTCCATCAGGTCGGGATTCAGGTTCAGCCCTTTTTTGGACGCCTCGATCGCAGGAGCGATATTATCGAACAGCTGCGAATCGATCAGGATCTCCGTCTGGTAGGCATACGCAACTGCATTATTGGGATCGATCTCAATGGCCTTGTTGATCTCCTCCTCGGCATCGGTGTTCTTCCCATCCTGGAAGTCCAACGCCCAGGCGCGTACGGCATGGGCCATCGAGTTGTTCGGGCTGAGCAAAATGGCGCTTTCCGCGTTGGCCTGCGCCTCTGCTGGCAGTCCGGCAAACACCTGGATGCGCGCCAGGGCAATGTAAAGATTCGGGTCCTGTGGGGAGGCCTTGATCGCCGCTTTGTAGGCATCAATAGCCTGAGGCAGCTTTCCCTCCTTGAAGAGCTGCTGCCCTTCGGTTTCGAGGGATTCTGCCGAGCGGGTGGCAGTGGGCGTCGCGTCAAACGGATTTGGCTGGGAAGGCAAGTAGATCTGATTTAGATAATACCCAAAGAGCAGAACCAGTCCAAAAATCGTCCAGCCAAAGATGTTTGGACGTCTTCGGCGGCGGGTCATGCTCCAGCGGCTGCTTTTCGGGAGATACATAGCAATCCATATTACCATTCGCGGCGACGGCACGCAAGCCGGCTCCTAATTTCGCTCTTATCTTATGCTACAATGCCTGTATGCAGTTTGAGGTTTTTACCCTTCTTCCCGAAGTTTTCGCCCCCTACCTCGAATCCAGCATTTTACAGCGCGCCCGCCAGCGTGGGTTGATCGACGTGCGCGTCCATAATATCCGTGATTACACACATGACAGACACCATACCACCGACGACACTCCTTATGGAGGCGGAGGCGGGATGGTGATGAAACCGGAGCCGGTTTTCGAAGCGATCGAGTCGGTTCTGGGATTGGATGCGGATCCCGCCCAGCCGCCGGCTGTTCCCGTTATTTTGTTAACGCCTCAGGGACGCGTCTTCACCCAGCGAGTGGCCGAGGAGCTTTCCCATTACGAGCGCATCGCCCTACTCTGCGGCCGCTACGAGGGCGTGGACGAGCGCATTCGGGAGCACCTCGTCAGCGATGAGATCTCCGTCGGAGATTATGTGCTGACCGGCGGCGAGCTCCCCGCCCTGCTGGTCATCGACGCAGTCTCCCGCCTGCTGCCCGGCGTGCTCGGCGATCCCACCGGCGCGGAGGATGATTCGCACGCCATGGGCCTGCTGGAATATCCGCATTACACCAAGCCGCCGGAGTTCCGCGGCTGGAAGGTGCCCGAAGTATTGCTCGGCGGCAATCATGCCAAGATCGATCAATGGCGGAGGGAACAGGCTCTCTCTCGCACTCATGCCCGTCGTCCCGATATGCTCGAAAAAGCGCCGCTCACGGACAAGGATAAGAAATTCATCGAACGACTGCGGTCGAAGGTCACTGAAGAATCCGATAACCTGTAACCTTTGACATTGAAGTTTGGACCGTCCATGGAGGCAGCATGAAATTCAAATACGGTAAGATCTTCCTGCTGGGTTTTGGCTTCTTCGGTGTGAGTGTCATTTGGGGGGTGTATAACGCTTTTGTTCCCATCTTTCTGGCCGACAAGTTCCATATTTCCCCGGGAGTGATCGGATTTTTTATGACCCTCGATAACATCGCGGCGCTGTTCATCCAGCCGCCGGTAGGGGCATGGTCTGACAGGATTCGCACCCGCTGGGGAAGGCGCATTCCATTCATAATCCTTGGCGCTCCGATCTCGGCCGTGGCCTTTGGATTGATCCCGATTGCCGCCGTGCTGCCTTTCTTTATCGCCTGCACCAGCACGTTATTGTTGAGCGCAGCCATATGGCGCACACCGGTCGTGGCACTTATGCCCGATATCACCCCGTCTGCAAAACGATCCCAGGCAAATGGCATCGTCAACTTCCTGGGAGGCATTGGCACGATCGTGGCCCTGCAGACCGGCGGGATACTGTTCGATATGGCGCCTCAATTCCCTTTCTGGCTGGGCTCGATTCTTGTGCTCCTCGCCGCACTGGTGGTGTTCCTCTTCATTAAGGAACCCAGGGAGTATGAGACCGAACCGGCAGAACAAACGAACAGCGTATCCGGTTTCTTTGACTTCAGCCGTGAGCATCTCCTCAATACTTTGATCGGCCTGCTGGTCGCCGCCGGGATCGTGATATCCCTGTCCGCCTTGTTCAAAGGATTCAGCACAGCCGGAAGCCAGGTGGGTGTACCTCCCTTTGTGGTGCTGGTCGCGGTCCTTCTTTTTATCTGGTTTATTTATCTCTATGTCTTCTATATGGCACGTGAAGTGATTTTCGAGAAGGAGAAAAGTGGTCTTCTGATTCTTCTGGCGATCTTCTTCTGGTTCATCGGATTTTCGGCCGTGGAAACCTTCTTCACCCTCTACGCCCAAAACCATCTCGGCCTGACGGCAGGGACCGGCGCGACCCTGCTTTCCGTATTACCTCTCTTCTTCGTCCTCTTTGCCATCCCGTCCGGATTCATAGCAGGCAAGATCGGGCGGCGCACGACCATCTCCATTGGATTGCTGATCCTGATCGTGATGATGGTCCTACTCTATTTCACCCCCGCAAATACCCTCCTGACCGGATTATTCCCTCTTCCCCTGGTTGGCATTCCGGTCGTGGAAGGCGGCGCGCGCATGCTGACGGTCGCCGGCCTGTTGCTGCTCTTTGGAGGCATCGGCTGGGCATTCGTCAATATCAATTCCCTGCCTATGATCGTGGACCTAACGGTTGCCGAAAAGATCGGGATGTATACCGGGCTGTACTACCTGTTCTCCACGCTGTCTGCCATTATCGGCCCGATATCGAACGGGATCGCGGTAGAGATCTTCAACAGCAACTACAACATTATCATGGCACTTGCCCCCGTTTTCTTTTTCACCGCCTTTGTGCTCATGCTCTTCGTCCGTCGGGGAGAGGCAACCACCTCCCAAATGGAGACCGCACCGGCGATCGCGGAGTAAATCCGTGACTTTTATCCTGCCTTTCAGATACCTGTCTTGTCGAATGGTTGAACTAATTGTATACTTGCCGTGAAAAAAGGGTTTGCGACAACCCTGCGATTCAAATTTCAATGAAGAGGAGAAGAACTATGAAGAAACTGTTCGTTTTGCTCGCGGTCGTTCTGATTGCAGCAATGATTCTTCCTGCTTGTGCCCCGGCAGAAGCTGATTGCACCAGCGATCAGGTTTTCTGTGTAGGTTTGGTGACGGACGTTGGCAAGATCAACGATAAATCCTTCAACCAGTCTGCATGGGAAGGCGTCCAGCGCGCCGAGAAGGAACTGGGTGCCAAGGTTCAGTACATCGAGACCTCCGATGCCAAGGATTATGCCAAGAATATTGCGACCTTTGGCGATGCCGGCTACGATGTGATCGTGACCGTTGGTTTCAACCTCGGTGAAGCGACCGATGCTGCTGCAGCCACCTATCCCAAGACCAAGTTCATCGGCGTGGACCAGTTCCAGGCTGCTGATGTCCCGGGTGTTGCGGGTTTGAACTTCCCTGAGGACCAGGCTGGCTTCCTCGTCGGCGCTCTCGCCGCGATGATGAGCAAGAGCCACACCATCGGCGCCGTTTGCGGTACCGACGCGGTTCCGCCCGTCTGGCGCTATGGTGAAGGCTACAAGGCCGGTGCTGCCTATGCCGATCAGCAGAAGGGCACCACCACCAATGTCCAGGTTGTGTATCACAGCGATGTTGGGTTCGACAAGACCTTCACCGATCCCGAGTGGGGTGCGTCCACCGCCAAGTCCATGATGGACCAGGGCGCGGATGCGATCTTCGGATGCGGTGGCGTCACCGGTAACGGCGCGATCACGGCCGCGGCCCAGGCCGGCGCTTATGCCATTGGCGTTGACACCGACCAGTACCTGACCCTGCCCGAAGCGGCTCCTCGCATGCTCACCAGCGCGATGAAGCTCATCACCCCGGGCGTTTTTGACCTGGTCAAGATGGCCAAGGATGGAAAATTCCCAACCGGGAACTATACCGGCCAGGCTGGCTTTGCCCCCGATCATGACCTGGATAACGAAGTTCCCGCCGATGTGAAGGCCCAGATGGAACAGATCAACAAGGGCATTCTTGATGGCTCCATCAAGACCAATGTTGCTCCTGCCAAACCTTCATAAGATTTAAGGATCATCCGTAAAAGAGAGAGGCAACTGCCTCTCTCTTTTATCATCCTTTGAAAGTGATGAAAAGCCGGACCGAAAAAGTGACGAAAGGCGAAAGGAGTCCATAAGTTTCAGGTGATATAATTCCGGAAAATCTTCAAAGCAATACCGGAGACACCATGCAGTCAGAGACAAAGTCAGGTGATGGCCCCAGAGGCTTGTGGCGAGCGGCTTGGGACGCCATGCTTATTCCTGCTCTTGCGATCTTAACCGCTGTCGTTTTGGGTGGAGTGATCATCGCCTCTGTACGAGGCAATCCCCTTCTCGCATATTATGGACTAATCCAGGGCTCCTTCGGCTCACTGAAAGGGCTGAGTGAAACCGCCGTCTGGGCGACGCCTTATATCTTCGGCGGCCTGGCGGTGGCGCTCGCGTTCAAAGGTGGTTTGTTCAACATCGGCGTGGAGGGACAGCTGGCACTGGGCGCCGTGGCGACTGCATTTGTCGGATATGCGTTGCCGGATATCCTGGGCTTTAGTCTCCCCATTTACATTCATCTCCCCTTGGCAATCCTGGCGGGAATGCTCATGGGAGCGTTCTGGGCGGCCATTGTGGGTTTCCTCAAGGCCTATACGGGTGGGCATGAAGTCATCAATACGATCATGATGAACTATATCGCTCTCAACACCATCTCCTACCTGCTGAACGGCCCAATGAAGGACCAATCCCCGAACAATGTATCTGCCCGCACGCCGCTCATCGCCGAGAGCGCGCGCATCCCACCTATCTTTGAAGGATATCGCATTCATTGGGGATTTGTGATCGCCCTGATCGTGGCATATCTGGTATGGTGGGTGCTTTACAAGACCACGCTTGGTTTTGAGATCCGCACGGTGGGTCTGAATCCGGATGCCGCAAAATATGCAGGGATCAATGTAAAGCGGTTGATCATTGTCACCATGGCCCTGTCAGGTATGCTGGCGGGAATGGCCGGGGCGTTCGAAGTGACCGGCTTGAACTTCAGGCATGAGCTAAGTTTTGCGATCGGGTACGGATTTGATTCGATTGCCATAGCGTTGTTGGGGCGCTCCCATCCGCTGGGTGTTGTACTCGCAGCGATCCTGTTTGCTGCCATGCGGAATGGTGCGACCCGGATGCAATTCCTGACCCAGATGCCGGTGGATCTGATATCCATGCTCCAGGCACTTATTCTGCTGTTCGTGGCGGCGGATGCCATCGTCCGCTATATTTACCGGATCAAAGTCAAGAGCGAGCGTGTTGTGTTAACCCGCGGTTGGGGCGGCTAGGAGACCTATGGACTGGAAACGTTTCACCTTGATCTTCATTATCATCGTCGTGCTGTTTGGGGTGGTCGTTCTGGTTGGACGGGTGCAGGTTCCCCCCATCGTGATCGTAACAAGCATGCTGGCGACGACGATTGCGGTTGCCACACCGTTGACCCTGGGTGCATTGTCCGGGGTCTACTGCGAACGGGCCGGGGTGGTCAATATCGGCATCGAAGGCATGATGCTGGCTGCCTCCTTTTTCGGATGGCTGGCCGCGATCTTTCTCTTTCACGCCTACAAATTCAACCCGAGCGTCAGCATTGGGATCGGCACCGCCGTCGCCATTTTGACCGGCGCGCTGATGGCGTTGCTTCTGGCTGTATTATCCATCACCTTCAAGGTGGATCAGATCATTGGCGGTACGGTGATCAACATCCTGGCCATTGGTCTGACAGGCTTCCTGAACCGCCAGATGTTCTTTGGATCGGGAAGCGTATTTGGCGGGCAGATCCCAAATTCACCGGGCGTATTACCCACCATCCATCTTCCTCTCACGGAATTGTTGACCCCGATCTGCAGCACCGATAACTGCCTGCTGGTTTTACGCTCCCTGAACAAGGTCATCGACCAGAAGCCGATCGCGATCAGTGCGATCATCCTGGTTTTTATAACGCACTATATCCTTTTCTATACGCGCTGGGGACTGCGGGTTCGTTCCGTAGGGGAGCATCCTCGTGCTGCGGATACGGTGGGGATTAATGTGTACCGGGTCCGTTACACGAGCGTCCTCATCGGTGGGATGATGGCCGGGCTGGCGGGTGCTTACTTCACGATCGAATCGGTGCCTTCCTTCGAACCCCTGCTTACCAATGGACGCGGTTTCATCTCGCTGGCTGCCTTGATCTTTGGGAACTGGACACCCATCGGTGCATGGACCTCGGCGCTGGTGTTCGGCGCGGCCCAGGCTTTGAATATCAACATCCAGCTGTTCCGCGATATCATTCCAGCAAATCTGTCATTCCTGAAACAATCCTATGTGGTCGGGTTGATTCCTTATATCCTGACCATGATCATTCTCACCGGTGTCATCGGCCGCACCACGCCGCCTGCCGCCGATGGCCAGCCCTACGATAAATAGGCAGATCTATGACTCAAGCGAATCAGGTTGTTCTCGACGCAAAAGGTATTACCAAGAAATTCCCGGGCGTGCTCGCCAACGACAATGTGAATTTTGACCTGCGTAAGGGCGAAATCCATGCCCTGCTCGGCGAAAATGGCGCAGGCAAGACCACATTGATGAATATTCTCTATGGATTGTATAAGCCGGATGCGGGCGAGGTTCTTGTCGATGGGAAACCGATGGAGCTCCACTCACCGAAGGACGCCATCCATCATGGGATTGGCATGGTGCACCAGCACTTCATGCTGATCCCGGTCTTCACCGTCACGGAGAACATCATGCTGGGCGCGGAGACGGATCACCGTGCCGTGCCGAATGAGTCTCCATTGGTCAAGCTGGAC
>JBLNAU010000374.1:0-4414 GCA_050259515.1 Syntrophothermus sp. | reverse complement strand
CGATGAACTCCAGGGGGTAGGAAGCGCGCGTATTCTCAGTGACCGACTCATCGTCAAGATCGATCAGCCGGGTGATCGGGTCAAAAGAGACATTCTCCAGAATGGTTCCAAACTTTTTCGTGGTCGCGTAGATCTCCGGCTCGGCCGATTCGGAGAGGCCAATGACCTTGGCGTAACAGCCGCCTTCAAAGTTGAAAACACCCTCATCGCTCCAGCCGTGCTCGTCGTCGCCGATCAGGCTGCGGGTCGGATCGGCGGAAAGAGTGGTCTTGCCCGTGCCGCTCAATCCAAAGAACAGGGCGACATCGTTCGGATCATCCGGGTTGACATTCGCCGAGCAGTGCATCGAGAGCACCCCCTCCAACGGCAGAAGATAATTCAGAATGGTGAAGACGGATTTCTTGATCTCGCCTGCATAAGCCGTATTGCCGATAATGGCAAGCTTCCTTTCGAAGGATAGACAGATAAAGGTTTCACTGGCAGTGTTGTCCACCGAAGGCATTCCTTTGAACGACGGCATCGCTACGATCGTAAATTCAGGGACAAAGCGCTTATATTCCTCCAGCGACTGAGGCAGGAGGAACATATTCCTGACAAAATGACTGTGCCAGGCCATCTCTGTGACTATACGCACGGGAAGACGATAATTCTCGTCCGCCCCACCGTATACATCCTGGACGAAGACATCCCGTCCCTGCAGGAAACCCAGCATGCGGTCGTATAAGATTTCGAATTTTTCCTGGTCGAACGGACGGTTATATACACCCCACCAGATATTGTTCTCGGAATCCACATGGCGAACCACAAATTTATCATTGGCAGAACGAGCGGTGTGCTTGCCGGTAAACGCAACAAACGGCCCCCCGGCGACGGTCGAGCCCTCGTTTCGGAATACCGCCTCTTCGTATAAGGTCTCTGTCGGCAGGTTCCAGTACGCCAGCCGCAGATTGGAGATGCCGTGATTCGATAGGTTGTAATCCGCCTTGCGTGCCTGGGCAACAGATTCAGCAGGAGTTTTGATATTGAGTAAGTTGTTCATGATTTCTACATCCAATCCCGGATCAGCTTCTTATCGCCAATATAAATTTCGTTGGGTGAAGTTGGGTCGAGCGCCCATTTGATGCGGTCGATCCCTTCGGTGACATCCTTGACACTTCCGGCGAAGGAGAGGCGGATGTGACCTTCCATCCCGAATTCCTTGCCCGGGACCGTCACCACCATGGCCTTCTTCAGCAGGAAGCGTGATACTTCCACCGAATTATTGCTAAAGGCACGAATATCCGGCAGGGCATAGAACGTGCCCTGCGGCGGGATCAGGCGCGCCCCATTGAACGTCCTCATCTCCTGCAGGACGACATCCCGGTTATTCTGGATCTGCAGGCGCAGCGCTTCGACCATGGACTGAAGGCCGTTCAGCGCACCTTCCGCGGCAGACTGGGCGAGAGGCGATACACAGGAGGTCGTTTGGGCCAGCACATTCGACATCACCCGGACAAGGTCACGCGGCCCCACCACCCAGCCGACGCGGAAACCGGTCATGCCATAGAGCTTGGCAACGCCATTCACCACGATGACGTTGGAGCTATCCACATCCCGCCTGGTGAACGAATAAGCCGGCACAGCCCGGTTGTGATCGAAGGTCAGCTTGTGATAGATGTCGTCACAGATCATGAAGATGCCTTTTTTCTCACACATGTTCACGATCTTTTCGATTAGGTCCGCCGGATAGATCGCACCGGAAGGATTGTTCGGGCTGTTGATGATGATCGCCCGCGTGGAGGAAGTCACCGCCCGCTCGATATCCTCGAAGCGCGGTGTAAAGGTCCCATCCTCAGGGGTGACCACCACCGGGATGCCCAGGCACATTTTGATCATCTCGGTATAGGAGACCCAGTAGGGAGCCACGACGATCACCTCATCCTGCGGGTTCAGAATGGAATAAAAGATGTTGAAAAGTGACTGCTTGGCCCCATTGGTGACGATCACATTTTCCGGCGCCACCAGCCGGTCGTAGTTTTCCTCCGTGTAGCGGATGACCGCCTTTTTCATGGAGGGCAGTCCATCGGGAGGGGTATATTTGATCTCTCCGCTGGTCAGCCTGGCAGCAGAGGCAAGGACGGCCGCGATCGGCGTTTTGTTTTTGGGCTCACCGATACCCAGGTTGATGACCGCCTCGCCCCGTTCCTTCAATATACGAGCTTCCTCGTTCAGGGCAAAGGTCGGCGATTCGGCTATCTCACTAGCCAGTTTGCTAAGCTTCATTGATTCTCCTTATATAGAGACTTCAAAAAGCAGGATGCTCAACCCTGGTTGCACCAAATGCCTTTGAAGCCGGGGGTATAAAATAAAAATCTGGCTAGAGATGGTCTCTAACCAGATATGATTCCCTAACCGCTCGCAGCGGCGCTGACAATCAAATTGTCAGTCGTTTGTCGCATGAGATGATTATACACGCTTTCTTTTCGGTTCCTGCCCACAGCGTAACCTTTCAGAAGTGACGAGTATCACAACTCTCCGGGGCGTAGCAGGCCCGGTGAGCAAATTTCCCCATATAAGTATCAACCGGCAGTCCAGTGCAGGGAAGCCATCTGGTCGAAACCTGCCAAAACGAAACAAGTCACAACCCAATTTCAATAAAAACGGGATGCAAGAGGCATCCCGTTTTTCTCTCCGCCTACGGGCATGGGAACTTGGCTGGATCGAGGTCGGTGGCGATGCTCCATAGACGGTCGAATTCCTGCATGTAGAGTTTGGCGATATCCGGGTTATCGAGGATGATCACATTCTCGTCGTTGTTATCGGTCGCATTACTAGATAAGTTGAAGGAACCGGTGATGACGATGTGATTGTCGAGGATAATGGTCTTATCGTGCAGAAACCTGGGATTACCATCCTGGCGGACGGGCACGTGGGCACAGAAGAAGGTCTTCATTTCGGAGCTATCTGTTTCGCTGCCGGTCTTTTCGTAGATCCCGGCCGTATTCACGCCGGCGGAAGCGCGGTCGATCATGGCCTTGGCCAACGGGTAATCGGTAAAGCTGAACGCCATAAAGCGGATGCTGGACTGCGCCTGTGAGACCAGAGGGATCATGTGATCGAGGACCTTGTCTTCAGGGGAAAAGTAGATCTGGATCGGCGTGCCATTTACCGTCACGGACTGCTGGTCCGCCGTGGATGGTGACTTCGGGCCGAACTGGCCGTTCCACATCTCATCGAACTCACGCTCATAGATGGCTGCCACTGCGGGCGAATGGATTACGACAGTATTGTTGTTTTGTTGAAAAACGCCGCTCTCGGTAATATTGGTGGAACCGGTCCAGGCAGTTTCCCCGTCGAAGATCCAGAACTTGTTATGCATGAGGGCCGAGCGGTTGTCCGAGCGGACCTCGATTCCCGCATCCTGTAGCATCTTGAACTGTCCGCGGTCGGGCTCTTCGTCGGCCTGCAGACCGTTTTCATCGTCCGTCACCCAGCGCACATCGACGCCGCGCTGTTTGGCGGCGATCAGCGCCTGGGCGACGGGGCTGAGGCCAAACTCAAAGGAGGCGATGTGAATGCTCTTCTGGGCGGCGTTGATCTTGTCGATCAGGCGGCCTTCGATGGAACCCTGCCATTCGTCCGGGTTGTTCACATGCTGGGGATCAGTAAAATAAAGTTCCCACCATGAGCCGCTGGCATTGACCGATGTGGGCATGCTTCCCGGCATGCTGGCGGTCGCGGGCGCAGAGGCTGGCGTATTCGTCACCTGCGGGAACGTATCTTCAGGGCCTTTGCCGCTTAATAAATTGTAGATCCCGATCACGATCAAGGCCACAATGGTCAGGAGCGCGATGGATGTATTCGATCTCGTTGATCTGCGTTTCGGCGACATACCTTCTCCTTAGCGAGCTTCGTTAAATAATTCCTTTAAGTTCAATATTTGTTGTTGTGGGGTGACCTGAGCGACGTTCATCGAATTGAGCAGAGCGTCCACCTGCTCGGCGGATGGCAGGGAAGCATCTGCTGCTCCACGGATGACTTTCTGATACCCCAGCAGCCTATCACGGAGCTGGACCCGGTCGTCCGGATCCGTGTATGCGCCGGCCGCCCAGTTGCCCGCCGAGCGTATCGTCTGCCGCACTGCCTTCAAACGCGGCTCGAGTGCGAGCTGCGCGGCTTCATCGTCCATGTCTCCGGTCTCATTGACAAGCGACGTCACCATGGACTTTCCCCACTCCAGCATTTCAGCCGCCGCCTCGGTATCCAGCATTTCCAGCAACGCCTCGTTGCCGGAGATCTCCTCGATTGCTTTTTGTATGCGCGACTCCAAATCAACCATAAGCAAAAGTATAGCCGATTTATGACTCCAATGCCATAAAGTCGGCCGGGGTACCGAGTGGAACGCGGGTGGTGGATGGATCGATCCTCTTGATCA
>JBLNAU010000373.1:0-6160 GCA_050259515.1 Syntrophothermus sp. | reverse complement strand
TATCGCGTGCTGGTGGGCCAGGGATTGAACCCCCAGGAGTGGATCCAGGTGGGAGAGGGAACCGCTCCTGTGACGAAAGGCCTGCTCGCCACGTGGGATATTAAGGGTCTGAGCGGGTTATATGCCATCCAATTGCAGGTGATTCGAAATGACCAAACAGTGGATACAGCGATCATCCAGGTAACGGTAAAACCATAAAGAAAATGGGCTCAGCGAGGCAATAGAGCATACCAGTAGTGCAGCCATCCCCGCCCTGGATGTTCTGCTCTGTAGAAACAAAGTTCATCGAAATCATTATGGGGCAAATTGGCTGATTTGTATCCCACCTCTTTGAAATGAATTTAACCAGCCGGCCGCTCTCTGCGATGCTGCAGCAGCTTTTGGATCCGGGAATATTTCTCACGCGTGAGTGGAAATCTCCAGGCCAGGAGGATCGCTCCACAGACGAGAGCTGAGCTCAGGGGAGAAACAAGAATGCGGATCATCTGCAAGGCTGAAGGATCCTGTGAGAACTGGACCGCACCCTCAGGCGGGGAATGGTAGCCAGCTCTGCCCAACAACTGCAGGGCGACAAAAATGACCAGCGCCCCGGCCAGCTTCCGGATGAGGGTGCGCATCCCGTAAAAGATGCCTTCCTGTCGCCGGTGGGTGCGCAGCTCATCCCATTCGATCACATCGGCAAAGATTGCATCAGGCAGTGTATATGCCGAGGAGACACCGATCCCGGCCAGCGCGGCGATCACCAGAAGATACTTCACTTCTCCCGGCCGGATGGTAAAGATCAGCAGCTGCACCACCACCCAAAAGACCATCCCCAGCATATAGGCCTCCCGCTTGTTCCGCCAGCGCGCCATCCACAGCCAGAATGGGACAAACAGGATGCAGACCAGCATCAGGACCCCAAAGAAAGCGGATGCATAGGCAAGATTGACCCCCAGGATATTTACCGTTGCACCCCGATCTCCCTGCGCCACCCAGTAGACCAGGAAAAAGGGAAAGGCAACTGCCAGCATATCCACTGCGGACCAGTTCAGCATATGCATTCCAACTGCATAACGGAATGGGATGTTCTTCCAGGCGGCCTGCAGGGTTTCAGGAAACGGCATAGGCTCGGTTTGTTCTGGCGTGGTCCTTTCGCGTACAAAGATTCCAAGTAACAGGAGCGGGATTGCCCCAAGGAATCCAAAAATGGCGCCGACCAGCATAAATCCCTGCTGCTGAGACCCTCCCGCAGCAACGACGCGGTTGACTATCATGGGTGCGGTAAGGACGACCGTCATCGCGCCAAAAAGCTGGAAGAAGGACCGGTAGCTCGTCAGCGTGGTGCGCTCATCGTAATCGGCGGTCAGCTCCGGCGTCAGCGACATGAACGGGACGGCGATCAGGGTCTGTAGAGTGTCCGCAATCATGAATGCCAGAGTCACATAGATCAGCAGGGCTAGCTGGCTGTTCCGTGTAGGTGCTGACCACATCATGACATAGCTCAATCCAAACGGGATGGCAAACCACAACAGGAACGGACGCCGCCGTCCCCAGCGCGTGTGCAGGCGGTCGCTCAGGATACCGACGATCGGATCGTTGACCGCGTCCCAGACGATCGCGGCCAGCGCGCCAAACGAAGCCAGGCGCGGGCTGAGGCCGACCACATCGGTCATGTAGATGGCATAAAAAATGGAACGCATCATCCCCCCGCTGGAGATGCCCCAATCACATGAACCGTAAAGGAGCTTCAACCAGGCTGGAAGCCGTTGTTCGGAAACGTTTTCGCTCATCTTGATGAATGGGCAAGTGTAGCATACTCAAGCAATACCCACTGGGTAAATAGCTCATCCATAAAACATCTTTAAAAATCGATGCTTGACTGACAACTTGTATACGATTCCCCTACGTTGATGAAAAAATCAGCATCGAGTTGTGTATTCAGTTCTATAATCGCGGGCGGTTCTCTGCAAATTTATATTCATCAAACATTCATCGTAAAGTGCTCGTGCTTGTTTGAGCACCTTTATCAACATGGAGTTATCAATGGCGCTCAAAGGTCAAATAAGCCTTTCCCTCCTATCTGTCAGCATTCTGGCACTTGAACTTTCCCTCTGGCTCCCACAGTCCATCTCGAGCCCGGGCGCTGTCGGGCATATTGGCGCCCGGTCAGCCCCGTTCAGGGAGGTTTCCCAACCGGTTGTTACCAGCCAGCCTGATCCAGTATTGCTGGACGTTTCCGTCCATGAAGCCGGGGATTTTCCGGTGGTACAGCAGCCTGCCGGTGACACCAATTTTGTTTCGAAGAATGACGGTGAGGTGACTCAATTTGCCTCAGCCAGCCGGTATGGAAATATCGGTCTGCTGGCCCACAATTATTTATCTGGCAAATCGTTCTCCAATATCCGCATCGGTCAGAAAATACATCTGTTATACAGCGATGGCAGGACCGAGAATTTTATCGTCACTGAAATCCTGCGCTACAAGGCTTTGGATCCCAAAAGTCCATATAGCTCGTTTCAAAACCTGGATGATAAAAACGAAATCCTGACTGTGAGCCAGATGTTTGACCGCGCCTACCAGGGCGGCCATCATGTAACCTTCCAGACCTGTATCGCGGCACAAGGAGACTCGAGCTGGGGGCGGCTGTTTATTATCGCATCGCCTGATCCCAGTTCCCTGGGATATGAGCCAGGCAGCCTGGCAAAATTGCCTTAGAAGACCTGTCTGCCCTGGATGGCTCCTACATTTTTGTAAGGTAATGTTGCTTAAGTGAAAGGTTGAAATTTACTCCTCTTCGTTATAATATTCACAGACAAAACCGAAAAGGCAAACCCGCCGAAAGGCGGGGACGCAATGCCATGGGTCTACCGTCACACTTCATGTGATCAGGACTGCCAGGCCGCCGAAAAAAGGAATATTTCCCTGGCGAGCCTGGATCAAACCAGGCTCCTTTTATTTGTACCTTTCAATCCATTTGTTCGATAAAGGCAAACCCGCCGAAAGGCGGGGACGCAAAGCCATGGGTCTACTGTCACACTTTATGCGACTACGACTGCCAGGCCGCCGAAAACATCCCTTCGGTTTCTGTGCCTGCTTGAGCGCCTTTATCAGCGAGGAAAACAATGACGCTCAACACAACAAACAACCGAACCAGTCGCAGCGCTTCCCTTCTCCTAGCCATATTCGCTTCCCTTCTCTATCACCCGCTTCCCACGCATGCGCTGGGGACGGTGATCACCCTTCCCACCTTTGCCGAATTTTCCAAAGCTGTGCAAAATGGCGATGCAAAAGCCCTGCGCGGAGTATACGTGGATAGCCTGTTTGCCCTTCCGATCGTCCAGCAGCCTTGGGACAGTCCGGCTTTTGTTTCCAGAAACGACGGGGAGATCACACAATTTGGCATGCCAGCCAAGTATGGAAACGTCGGCCTGCTGGCGCACAACGACCTGTCTGGCAGAATGTTCTCAAGCCTTGCCATTGGGCAGCAGGTCCGCCTGGTCTATGGCGACGGCAAGGTTGAAACTTTTGTGATCACCGAAGTAATGCGCTACCAGGCGCTGGAGCCGAACAGCCCGTACAGTTCCTTCCGCAACCTTGAAAATAATGATGAGACCCTCACAGCCCAGCAAATGTTCAGGCGTGCCTACCTGGGCGCCCGCCATCTCACCTTCCAAACCTGCATCGAAGCTTATGGAGACGCAAGCTGGGGACGGTTATTTGTTATTGCGGAGCCGGCTTCAGATTATTTAAGTATCGACCGGCCGGGAATCGAAAAATACCAGTAGACTCTCTACATTAAAACCAGCCCGCCCGGAATAGGGTGGGCTGGTTTTAATTTCCTTGGTTATAATCACTGGATTGGATCCTTTTAATGGCTACCCCTAGAAAACCATCCGTTACGGATAAACTTAATTTTTTCAAAACGGCAGCAAGCCTGCCGAGACCCAGGCCTGTTCCCCGCTATGACGTGGATGCCGTGCTGGACGGCTCTTTCGTTTCCAACCAGCTCGGCGAAGTTTTTGTTGTGGAACAGCGCTATGAAAGCGATTATTTGCATGGCTCCGCCTCCATTCTTTGTTCCAGCTCGCTCTCCCTGATTGCGAACTGGGCACATGACCCGCGGATTGCGGATCTTCCCCTCTCCTCCTTTGCATTTTTGGATACCGAAGCATCCGGGCTGACGGGCGGCACGGGGACGTATGCCTTCCTCGTTGGCGTGGCCCGCTTCGTGGACGGACAATTCGTGCTGAGACAGTACTTCATGCGTGACCCCGCCGAGGAACCTGCGCTGCTGGAAGGGCTTGCAGATTTTCTGGCGCCTGCCAAAGCGCTGGTCACATTCAACGGCAAGGCGTTCGATATTCCCCTCCTGACCACGCGCTATACCATGCACCGCATTCCCATTCCATACAGGGGCTATTCGCATCTCGATCTGCTGCCCCTGGCCCGCCGACTATGGCGGGACCGGCTGGAGTCGCGAGCGTTAAAGTACCTTGAGGCGCATGTCCTTGGCTTGCGCCGGACAAGCGAGGAAGTATCGGGATATGAGATTCCTGGCATCTACTTCAGATACATGGCCACCCGGGACGCGCGCGACCTGAAGGGAGTGTTCTATCACAATGCCATGGATGTGGTCGCCATGGCGGCGTTGCTGACCCATATGAATGAGATGATCACCAACCCGTATGCCGGCCCCGTGGAACACGGCCTCGACTTCATTGCCCTCGGCAAACTGTTCGAAGATCTCGGCATGTGGGAGGAGGCAACCCGCCTGTTCGAGCGGGGACTCCAGTGCGATATAACGGAATCGGACTTCGAGCTGGCATTGAGGCGTCTTTCCACTCTTCAGAAAAGACGAGGCGATTTTGCAGAGGCTGTCCGCTTATGGGAAAAAGCCGCCGACGAGGGTCATATCTATGCTCATATTGAGATTGCGAAATATTATGAGCACAAACGCCGGGATGTGAAGTCCGCTATACAATGGACCCGTTCCGCCCTCGAGCACGTGGAGCGCTCCAACCTGCCCGCCTATATCCGAAAACACTGGCTTGACGAAATTGCCCATCGACTGGCGCGCCTGGAAAGAAAAGACGGTATATAATAGTATTGATCACTCGAGGAGGCGACATGGATATCTCTGTTTCACAAGCGCAAGGGAATGTTCCAGTTACGATCATAAAGGTGGATGGGCAGCTCGACGGTCAGACCTACCAGCAGTTGATCGCCAAGGCCCGGGAACTGTATGATACAGGAGCACGTGATTTTCTCCTGGATCTTTCGGATCTTACCTACATCAGCAGTGCGGGACTGGTGGCCATCCACAGCATTGCACTGCTCGTCAAAGGAGAGGAGCTCCCCGACCCGGAGTCGGGCTGGTCTGCCTACCGCTCGATGGGACGTACCAGTGCAGCGGGACTGCAAACCCATATCAAGCTGCTCAACCCGCGTGAGGATGTCCGGAATGTGCTGGATATGGTCGGTTTTGGAAATGTGTTCCAGATCTTCTCCGATCGAGACGAAGCATTAAGATCTTTCTAAAAGAAAAGCGACGTGCCTGAACGACGCGTCGCTTTTTTAATTTAATAATTCGTTCCCTGGGAAAACCTGTTCGTCGCTGTCCCTTTTTTAAAGAGACATCATTAAGCAGGCATCGCCATCTGGCCATTCACCTGGCGGTTATTTTTCCAATATGCACGAATATGATTACCCAGCTCATCATGATAAGAGTGGACGATACCCTGCGTACAGAGGTGCGAGTGGTGCCTGTCATTCAAGGATTTGAATGGCGCTCGATTTACCCAAAAAACATAATCACGATGAATTCAAGTTCCGTTAGAATGGACGTAAAGAGGTAAACATGGAAATTGATGTACGGATCCACCAGGCAAATGAAGCGATCGCCATCATGAGTGTGAAAGGGGAGATCAACGCTTCCAATTTCATAGAGGTCTCAGACAAGGCTCAGGAATTGTATATGAACCCGGCCCGCAACCTGATCATTGACTTGAGCGATGTGCCAGACATCAGCAGCACGGGACTGGCTGCCATCCATAAGATCGCCCTGTTGTACAGTGGTGTTCCTCAAAACGTGAAGCAGGATGCCAATCCCGATTTTACGCACAGCAGCAACGCGCGCAAACATGTAAAGCTTCTCAATCCACAGCCGGAGGTTGAAAGG